>JAATGL010000261.1 GCA_015654705.1 Alphaproteobacteria bacterium
ACGAGGGTGGCCAGCGCTTCGCCTTCGACTTCCTCGGCGATGATGATGAGCGGACGGCCGCCCTGCACGATCGATTCCAGGATCGGCAGCAGGTCCTTCAGCGAGGACAGCTTCTTCTCGTGGATGAGGATGTAGGGCTCGTCGAGCTCCGCCACCATCTTGTCGGCGTTGGTGATGAAGTAGGGCGAGATGTAGCCGCGATCGAACTGCATGCCTTCGACGACTTCGAGCTCGGTCTCGGCGGTCTTGGCCTCTTCGACCGTGATCACGCCTTCATTGCCGACCTTCGCCATCGCCTCGGCGATCATGCGGCCCACTTCGCGGTCGCCGTTCGCCGAAATCGTGCCGACCTGGCCGATCTCGTCGTTGGACTTGACCTTCTTGGAGCGCTTCTTGAGATCGGAGACGACGGCTTCCACCGCCTTCTCGATGCCGCGCTTCAGGTCCATCGGGTTCATGCCGGCGGCGACGGCCTTCTGACCCTCGCGCACGATCGCCTGGGCAAGCACCGTGGCCGTCGTCGTGCCGTCGCCGGCCGCGTCGTTGGTCTTGGAGGCGACTTCGCGCACCATCTGCGCGCCCATGTTCTCGAACTTGTCGGCAAGCTCGATTTCCTTCGCCACCGTCACGCCGTCCTTGGTCGAGCGCGGGGCGCCGAAGCTCTTCTCGATGACGACGTTGCGGCCCTTGGGGCCCAGCGTCACCTTCACTGCATCGGCCAGAATATCGACGCCGCGAAGCATTTTGTCGCGGGCGTCGGCGCCGAATCTCACGTCTTTGGCTGCCATGTTCTTAGTCTCCTGAATTCAGTTGATAGCGAAGCGGCTTTAGGCGGCCTTCTTCGCGGGCTTGGACGTGCGGCCCTCGAGAATGCCCATGATGTCGGACTCCTTCATGATCAGGAGTTCCTCGCCTTCGACCTTCACTTCGGTGCCGGACCATTTGCCGAACAGCACGAAGTCGCCGGCCTTCACTTCGGGTTCGACGCGCTTGCCGCTGTCGTCGAGGGCGCCGGGGCCGACGGCGATCACTTCGCCTTCCTGCGGCTTTTCCTGCGCGGTGTCGGGGATGATGATGCCGCCGGGGGTCTTCTGATCCTCTTTGACGCGGCGGACGACCACGCGGTCGCCTAGCGGACGGAATTTCATGCGTTTTCTCCTCAAGAATTTCGAATAATCTCAGACGCTTAGAGCCTACGCGACCCTTTCCGGGCGCGCGATGGCAGCACTCTGTCGTCGGGAGTGCCAAGCGTCGTGCGATAAATAGTTGCGTGCGGGAGAGGCGTCAAGGGGCGGCGCACTGAAAGCGGGGCACCGCGAGGGCATTACCGCAATTCCACCAGCCATGAACCGGATTCGAAATGGCCCTCGATTTGCGTCCAGGCCTCCTCGAAGCGTGTCAGAAGCAAGCGGTTGACGAGGTTGCCCGTTCGCACCCACAGCAGGCGCGAACGACCGCTCATGCCGGCAAACAACAGGAAGTCCTCGTCTTTCGTCACGACGATCGCATCCGCGTCGATGGCAAAGGTGCAGATCGCGAGATCGTCGGCATCCCGCAGGCCCACCTCCTTTACCGTCTGGGCTTGGTGCCCCGCGCGCGCAACCAGTAAGCCAATGCCGGCGGAAGCTGTGCGTCGACCAGAAACCGCACGAACGGGCTATTCCGCGGCCACCACGACCGGATGGCCGGCGAGGCTGGCGGCATAGGCGAGACTGGCGCGGATGTCGTCAGCCTCCAGGTCGGGAAAGTCGCGAAGGATTTCGTCCGCCGCAATTCCGTTCGCGAGCATTTCCAGGATGTCGGCCACGCGGATGCGCATTCCGCGGATGCAGGGCCAACCATGGCACTGGTCGGGACGAATTGTGATGCGGGCCAGCAAATCGCGCATGGCACCAGCATACACCATCGTATCGCGGGTCCGTAAAGCCGTTCGCTTTCGCGGGCTCAGGCCACGGCGCGTCTGGCGATCACCCGGCCGGCGGGGAATTCGCCCCAGACGCGCGTGCCTTCGGTCGGCGCGCTTTCGATGTGGAAGACGGCGCCGTGCTGCTCGATCAGCGCCTTGACGATCGGCAGGCCGAGCCCGGTGCCGCGGCCCTCCACCGTCATGTCGTTCTCGATCTGGCCGAACGGCGTCAGCGCCAGGCGCAGCCCTTCCGCGCTCATGCCGATGCCGCGATCCTCCACCCCGAGCGCCAGCGCGCCGCCGGGGCGGATCTGCGCGAAGAGGTGCACGGCGCCGCCCGGCCGGCTGAACTTGACGGCATTGGAGAGCAGGTTGATCAGGATCTGCGTCACCGCCCGTTCGTCGGCGAGGAGCCACAGGCCGCCATCGACGTCCATGCGCAGGCTCACCTGCGCCGCCGCGGCCTGCGGCTCGACCAGGCGCAGCGCGCTCTCGGCGACCTCCGCCACACGCAGTTCGACCGCGCTCAGCTCCAGCTTGCCGGCCTCGATCTTGGCCATGTCGAGCACGTCGTTGATCAGGCTGAGCAGATGGTTGCCGCTGGCGTGGATGTCCTCGATGTATTCGCGGTATTTGGCCGGGCTCAAGGGGCCGAAGATGCCGTGCCGGATGGTGTCGGAGAAGCCGATGATGGCGTTCAGCGGCGTGCGCAATTCGTGGCTCATCGAGGCGAGGAACACGCTCTTGGCGCGGTTCGCCCGTTCGGCGCGGTCGCGCGCCTCGCCGAGCTGCTCGATCAGGTCCTCGTTGAGCAGGCGCTGGCGGAAGGATTCGCGCAGCGCCGTGTGGAACGTCCGGGCGAGGTTCAGGATGATCAGCCCGAACACGACCTGCACCGGGCCGCCCAGCCAGCGCAGCACGTGCCAGCCGTGAACGGTGTGGGTCGCCAGGATCGGCAGATAGAGGCAGACGCCCAGGATCGTCACTTCCAGCACCGCCGAATACACCGCGACGACGCCGACAATGCTGCAGCACATGAACATGAAGAGATAGGCGCTGTTGATCGGATCGCCGTCGACCCAGACGAGCGGGACCATGGCGGGCCAGACGATCATGCTGGGCAGCATGAGCAGGGCGGTCTCCAGCGTCAGCCGCCCGGCTTCCTCGGGCGCGTAGGTCCTGGACCGGATATGCGCGGCCGCGACGCCGATCAGCAGCAGGGACAGCACGGCCGCGGCGAACCAGGCGAGCGTCGGGGCGGGGGCGATCCATTGCAGGTTCGCCGCCGCGAGCGCCGCGGCGACCGGAATCGTCGCATAAGCCGACGGGCGGGCGTTGCGCGCGAACAGCCCGAGCAGCTCCAGCCGCAGCCGCTGTTCCAGCCGGTCGCGAGGCGTCAGCCAGCCGGCCGCGCGCACGAATTGTGCGGCGAAGAATTTCCGTGCCATCGTGGCGGCCAGCGGCGGCTCCGGCTGTTCGTTTCCTGTCCGTTAGTATCGCCCGGCAGTGTTAAGGAAGTCGTGAGGCGTAGCGTGTCCCAAACTGATACAGGCGAGCCGGCCGCGGCACCGGCGCAAGCGATCCCCGATCCGCACGCGCGCTGGAAATTCCTGCGCGACGTGGCGGTGTTCGAGATGAAGCTGGCGCTCAACAATTTCCACAATTTCTTCCAGATCCCGCTGACGCTGGCGGTGGCGGCCTTCGACCTGGTGTTCAAGACCGGCGAGCATGGCGAGCGCTTCTACTGGCTGGTGGAGAAGGGCCGGCTGATCGACGACGCCATCGACATCTACAGCATCATCGATCATCGCGAGCGCGAGCTGAACAAGGACTACACGGTCGACGCGCTGCTGGCGCGGCTGGAGGGCGTCATCGTGCGCGAATACGAGAAAGGCGGCACCGCGGCCAGCATCAAGAACGCGCTCGACCGCGCGATGGACGAGATGCATGCCCGCACCGCGCCCGCCTCGGAAAAGGCCGCCGAAGCGGCGGAGGCCATCAAGCGCGCCGCCGAGAAGATCCGCACACGGAAGGATAAGGGCGACGGCGTCGATTGACGTGCTGTCGCCCGATCTCTACCCGCCCGCGAACCCCTCCAGCACGTTGACCGTGTTCACGCCCAGCTTCTCGACATTGTAGCCGCCCTCGAAGACGAACAGGGTCGGCAGGCGGAACGCGGCGATGGCTTCGCCGAGCCTCAGGTAATCCTCGCTGCGCAGGCGAAAGCGCGCGATCGGGTCGTCGATGAAGGTGTCCAGCCCCAGCGAGACCAGCAGCACGTCCGGCCCGAACGCCTCGATGCGGCCGCGCGCCTTGGCGAAGGCTGTGCTGTAATGCGGCCAGTCGGTGCCGGAGGGCAGCGGCAGGTTCAGGTTCATGTCCTCGCCGGCGCCCGCGCCATGCTCGTCGGCGAAGCCCAGGAAATGGGGAAAGGCGAAATTCGGATCGGCGTGGATCGAGCAGAAGAAGACGTCGTCGCGCGCGTAGAAGATCGTCTGCGTGCCGTTGCCGTGATGGTAATCGACATCGAGAATGGCGGGCCGCATGCCGGCATCGGCCAGATATTGCGCGGCGATCGCGATGTTGTTGAGATAGCAGAAGCCGCCGAACACGTCGTTGCTGGCATGATGGCCGGGCGGACGGGTCAGCGCGAAGGCGCTCTTCCCGCCGTCGCGGATCGCCTGCGCCGCCGACAGCGCGACATTGGCCGCCGCACGCGCGGCCGGCCAGGTGCCCTGCAGGATCGGCGTGCCGGCATCGAAAGCGAAGGTGCCGAGCCGCGATTCGATGTCGACGGCGCGCCGCGCGTCGAGCCCGCGGGCCGGCCAGCGCGACGGCAGCGCCGCGCGCGCCCCTGTGCCATAAGCCGCCTGCCAGGCGCCGAACGCCTCGCCCAGGAAACCGACCAGCTCGGGATCATGCACGCGCAGGATCGGTTCGTTGCCGAATTCCGCCGGTGCCAGGACCGGCCCGAGTCCGCGCTCCACGATGCGTGCGCGCACGGCCTCGGCGCGCTCGGGCCGCTCGACTGCGGGCGTCAGCCTGCCGCCCTCGAATTCCTCGACCGGCGCGTGGCCCAGATGTGCGGGAGAATAAAACGTCTTCATGCCGCCAGACTGAAGCATGAGCGCAGCCGCCGCAACGTTTCCCGCCGCACTTCGTTATCCTGTCAGGTTCAGGCCAGACAGGGATGATGACCATGGCAGAGAAAATCAAGAAAAGAGACCTCCGGGACGGCCTGCCGTCCGGCAGCGGGCCTGTCACGCTGGACGAACTGGAGCGCGACGAGGATACGCATGTGGAAAGCGAGCCGGATGTCCTGAGTCCCGAAGTGGGCAAGAACATTCCCTCCGGACAGATCACCAAAGGCTGAATTCGGACTGGATTGCCGGGCCGGTTTCCGCGCACACTCGAAAGGGTGCTGCGCGGAATCCGGTTTTGCTCAATGATGATCTGATCGGCGTGGCGGGCGGGCGCTGGAAGCTGCAGACGCCGGCTTTGGTTGTCGATCTTGACGCGCTGGAAAGAAACATCGCGCGCATGGCGGATCATGCAAAGCGTCATGGCATCGCGCTTCGTCCGCATGCCAAGACTCACAAGTCGGTCGAAATCGCCAGGCGCCAGATCGCAGCCGGCGCGGTTGGAATTTGTTGCGCCAAGCTGGGTGAGGCGGAAAGTCTCGCCGGCGGCGGCATCGATTCGATTCTGATTACGTCGCCCGTCGTCAGCGAAGGCGGCATCGCGCGGCTGATGGCGCTCAATGCGCGGATGGCAGAGTTGATCGCGGTCTGCGACAGCGCGGAGATCGCCGCGCGCCTGGACACCGCCGCGGGCGAGGCCGGCAAAGTCCTGAAGATCTTCGTCGATATCGATCCCGGCCTCGGGCGCACCGGCATCCGGCCGGACAAGGCGCCGGCGCTGGTCGCGCAGATCGCCGGCGCGGCACATCTCGAATTCGCCGGGCTGCAATGCTATGCGGGCCAGGTCCAGCACATGGAATCGCCCAACGAACGGCGCGCCGCGTCGCTGTCGGCGCTGCAGGAACTGGGCGCGCTGCGCGATGGGCTGGCGGCGAACGGGCTGGCGCCGAAGGCCGTTTCGGGCGGCGGCACCGGCACCTTCGACATCGATCCCGACGCGCATGTGCTGAGCGAATTGCAGGTCGGCTCCTACGTCTTCATGGATCGTCAGTACAATGACGTTTGGCAGAAGCCCGGTGGCCGCCCGCCCTTCGAGACGGCGCTCTACGTGCAGACCACCGTCATCAGCGCCAACCGCAGCGGCCTTGTCACCACCGATGCCGGGCTGAAGGCGTTCGCCACCGATGACGGCGTGCCGGTGATCGCGCAGGGCGCGCCGCGGGGCGCGCAGTATTTCTTCTTCGGCGACGAGCAGGGCGGCGTGCTCTATTCGGAGGAGACGCGCAAGCTCAGGCAGGGCGATGTCCTCGCCTGCGTGGTGCCGCATTGCGATCCGACGGTAAATCTCTACGACCGCTACCATATTGTGCAGGGCGACACGCTGGTGGAACTCTGGCCCGTCGATGCCCGCGGCCGCTCGGCCTGATTTTTCGAACCTGACAAGACCGTTCATGCAGGGTTCAGCCGCGCCGCGCGATACTCCGCTCCAGGATGGGTCGAATTCAACACGGAGTAGGACCATGAAAAAGATCACGAAACTTGCGCTGGGCGCGCTGATGCTGGCGGGAGCCGCCGGCGCGGTCGCGACGCCGGCCGCCGCCGGCGTATCGGTCGGAATCGGCATCGGCGGACCGGGCTATTACGGCGGTTATGGCTATGCGCGCCCGTGGCGTTGCGGCGGCTACTATGGCCCGTATCGCTGCGGCTATTACGGCGCCGGCTACTATGACGATGCGTTCTATGACGGGCCGGTGTTCGTCGACGGCGTCTGGTTCAACGGCCCGCTGCGCTGGCGTTATTGGGGCGGCGGCCGGCAGTTCTGGTTCCACGGCGGCTGGCATGTCGGCACCGGGTTCCGCACCAGCGGCTTCCGCGGCGGCTGGGGTGGGCATGGCGGTTGGTCCCACGCGGGCTGGTCACACGGAGGATGGTCGCATGGCGGCTGGTCCCATGGCGGCTTCGGCCACGGTGGGTTTGGTCACGGCGGTTTCGGCGGCCATCCCACCAGCAGCATAGGACATGGCAGTTCGGGCGGAATGGGCCATGGCGGCTTCGGCGGCGGCTTCCACGGCGGCGGCGGGCACCACTAAACCTTGTTGCGTCGCGCTTTGAGTCAAGTGCACGCATCCGGCGCTGTTGCCCCCGGCCGCGCCGGATCTTCTTTCTCTAGTTTGGACGAGGAGAACCGGGCGATGAAACGATATGCGAGGGCCGCGCTCGGCGCGCTGCTGCTGGCGGGCTCGTCGTTTTTGATGGCGGCTCCGGCCTCGGCCGCCGTGGGAATCTCGTTCGGCTTCGGCGGACCCGGCTACGCGGTCAGCGATCCTTGCGACTATTACGACTTTTACAGCGCGCCGCCGCCCTGGGGCCTGCCGCCGGATTATTGCGACTACCCGGTCTATTCCGAGCCCGTGTTCTTCGACGGCTTGTGGTATCGCGGGCCGATCTATTACCGCTGGAACCACGGACAGCGCCTGTTCTGGCTGCATGGCGGCTGGCGCTCCGACGGCTGGCGCGGGCCCCGTCCCGGCGGCATCAGCTGGCAGAATCGCGGCGGCTGGAATAATGGGTTCCGGCCCGGCATGGGCGGCTTCCATGGCGGCGTGGGCAATTGGCATGGCGGCTTCGGCGGCTGGCATGGCGGGGTGGGCGGCTGGCACGGCGGTTTCGGCGGCGGTCACACCTGGGCCGGCGGCCATTTCTGGTCCGGGGGCAGCCATGGCGGTGTCGGGACCCATGGCGGCGGAATGGGTGGTCATGGCGGCTTCGGCGGCGGCCATGGTGGCGGCCATCACTAGGCGGCAAGCCTCAAATCGGGCATATTTGCCGCGGAGGCCGACCTTGGCGCGTGATCGCCGGAACCGTCTCGTATAGGATTCATTTTCATAAAGCAGGGAACGCGCGTCGGCGGGATCGGTCCGCCGATGCCAGAGGAGGTTGTTCAATGAAAGCATTTCTGAAGAGTACAGCCGTGGCTTTGTCTGTCGCGGGCGCCAGCTTGTTTGCCGCGGCGCCGGCACAGGCGGGCATCAGTCTTGGTATTTCCATCGGCGTGCCGGGCGCTGTTGGGTTCGACTACGACAGCGGCGGGTACTGCGACAGTTGGGGCTGTCCGGACGCCTATTGGGATTATCCCGTGTTCTACGGTCCGGTGTTCTATGACGGCCGCTGGTTCCAGGGGCCGGTCTATTACCGCGACTTCGGCGGCCGCCGGCAATACTGGGTGCGTGGCGGATGGCGGCGCGACGAATGGCGCGGCCCGCGTCCCAGGTGGTGGCGCAACGATTATCGCTACGGTCCGGCGCTCGGCTACAATTTCTATCTCGGCCACGGCTTCCGCCACGATCGCGACCGTTTCTGGCGCGGCAATGACTGGCGTCCGGGCCGCGACTGGAATCGCAATGGCTGGGATCGCAACGGCTGGAATCACAACTGGCGCCCCGGCGATCACGGCGGCCCGGGCATGACCGGCCCCGGCGGCGGCATGACTGGACCCGGTGGTCCCCATGGCGGCCCGGGCGGCAGCATGACGGGACCTGGCGGCGGCATGACCGGGCCTGGTGGTCCCCATGGTGGTCCGGGTGGCAGCATGACGGGACCTGGCGGCGGAATGACCGGGCCTGGTGGTCCCCATGGTGGCCCGGGCGGCGGAATGACCGGCCCCGGCGGTGGCATGACCGGGCTTGGTGGTCCCCATGGTGGTCCGGGCGGCAGCATGACGGGACCTGGCGGCAGCATGACCGGACCCGGCGGCGGCATGACTGGACCGGGCGGCGCACATGGCGGTTCCGGCAGCATGACCGGACCGGGTTCGGCGGCCCCGGCCGCACCGGGCGGAGGTACGGCTGCGCCCGCGCCGGGTGGAACCGCTCCGGCGGAAAAGCCCAGGCACAAGAAGCCCAAGCCCGATACCGCGACGCCGGGCGGAAACTAGCCTTCATAAGTTTGTCTGTTCGCGCAGCCCCGGCGGTCATCGCCGGGGCTGTTGCTTTTCGCAAAACGCCGAAATCTTCGACCGCGCGAAATTTTCGGCCGGTTGCCGGCGTCTTTGCGCAATGCCGCACCGCGCCTTGACGATCGACTTTGCTCTGCTAGCTTCCGCGCGATTTTCCAAGGCCCAGGGCATGAGCCGCGAACGGCCCAACGATCTCGGCGCATTCTGGCTGCCCTTCACGCCCAATCGCGACTTCAAGGCGCGGCCGCGCATCCTGGCCGGCGCCGAGGGCCTCTATTTCCGCGATGCCGACGGACGCGCGCTGCTCGACGCCTGCTCGGGACTTTGGTGCGTCAACGCGGGCCATGGCCGCAAATCCATCGCCGAAGCGATCGCCAGATCCGCGCATGAACTCGATTTCGCGCCGCCCTTCCAGTTCGCCCATCCCGGCGCCTTCGAACTGGCGACGCGCATCGCCGCGCTGGCGCCGGACGGGCTGGAGCATGTCTTCTTCGTCAATTCCGGATCGGAAGCCGCCGACGCGGCGCTGAAGATCGCGCGCGCCTACTGGCAGAAGAAAGGCGAGGGCGGCCGCTTCCGCCTGGTCGGCCGCGACAAGGCCTATCACGGCGTGACCTTCGGCGGCATCTCGGTCGGCGGGCTGGCCAACAACCGCAAATTCTACGGCCCGCTTCTTCCGGGTACGGACGATCACCTGCCGCTGCCCTATGACCGCGCGACGATGGCGTTCACCCGCGGCGAACCCGAACAAGGCGCAAACATTGCCGACGCGCTGGACGGACTGGTCGCGCTGCACGGCGCCGAAACCATCGCGGCGGTGATCGTCGAGCCGATGGCGGGCTCGGCCGGCGTCTTCGCGGCGCCGAAGGATTATCTGAAGCGCCTGCGCGCCGCCTGCGACCGCCACGGCATCCTGTTGATCTTCGACGAGGTCATCACCGGCTTCGGCCGCATGGGCTTCGGCTTCGCGGCCGAGCGCTACGGCGTGGTGCCCGACATGATCACCTTCGCCAAGGGCGTCACCAACGGCGCGGTGCCGATGGGCGGCGTGATCGTGCGCGACGCCATCCACGCGGCGTTCATGGACGGGCCGGCGCATGCCATCGAACTTTTCCACGGCCACACCTATTCGGCGCATCCGCTGGCCTGCGCCGCGGGGCTGGCGACGCTCGACCTCTATCGCGACGAGGATCTGTTCGCGCGCGCCCGCACGCTGGAGCCGCTGTTCGAGGCGGCGGTGCACGATCTGAAATCCGCTACGCGCGTGATCGACATCCGCAATATCGGCCTCGCCGCCGGCATCGATATCGAGCCCGATCCCAAGGCGCCCGGCCGGCGCGGCTACGAGGCGATGCGGCTGGCCTTCGCCGAGGCCGACATGGTCATCCGCGTCTCCGGCGACACGATCGCGCTGGCCCCCGCGCTTGTCGCGACGCAGTCCGATATACTCCGCATGGTCGACGGCGTGCGCGCCGTCCTCGCGCGGCTCACCTGAGAGGAAAACCCATGCGCATCGGCGTGCCCAAGGAAATCAAGAACCACGAATACCGCGTCGGCATGACGCCCGCCGCCGTGCGCGAACTGACCGCGCGCGGCCATGAGGTGTTCGTGCAGACCGAGGCCGGCGAGGGCATCGGCCTGCATGACGAGATGTATGCCCGCGTCGGCGCCAGGATCCTCGCCACCGCCGAAGAGGTGTTCGCCGGCGCCGACATGATCGTGAAGGTGAAGGAGCCGCAGCCGGTCGAGATCGCGCGGCTGAAGCCGGGACAGACGCTGTTCACCTATCTGCATCTGGCGCCCGACCCGGAGCAGACCCAGGCGCTCTTGGTGTCCGGCGCCATCTGCATCGCCTATGAGACGGTGACCGATGCGCGCGGCGGGCTGCCGCTGCTCTCTCCCATGAGCGAGGTGGCCGGACGCATGTCGATCCAGGCGGGTGCGCATTCGCTGGAGATCGCGCAGGGCGGGCGCGGCATGCTGCTGGGCGGCGTGCCGGGCGTGCCGGCGGCCAAGGTCGTCGTGCTGGGCGGCGGCGTGGTCGGGACCAACGCGGCGCGCATGGCGATGGGCATGGAGGCGCATGTCACCGTGCTCGATATCTCGCTGCACACGCTCTACCAGCTCGACCTGCGCTTCGGCGCCGCGCTGAACACGATCTATTCGACGATCGACACCATTGAGGAGCATGTGACGGCAGCCGATCTGGTCATCGGCGGCGTGCTGCTGCCGGGCGCCGCGGCGCCCAAGCTGATCACCCGCAAGATGGTCAGCCAGATGAAGAAGGGCTCGGTGATCGTCGACGTGGCGATCGACCAGGGCGGCTGCGCCGAGACCAGCCACGCGACCACCCATGCCGATCCGACCTATGTGGTCGACGGCGTGGTGCATTATGCAGTCGCCAACATGCCGGGCGCGGTGGCGCGCACCTCGACCTTCGCGCTCAACAACGCGACGCTGCCCTTCACCATCGCGCTGGCCGAAAAGGGCGCGGAAGAGGCGATGAAGGCCAATGCGCATCTGCGCGCCGGCCTCAACGTCTACAAGAACACGCTGACCTACAAGGCCGTCGCTGAGGCCCAGGGCCTGCCGTTCAAAAGCGCGGAAAGCGTGCTCGGGCTATAGGGCGTCGTGCGCGATCTTACTCGCTTTTAGCTGTCATCCCTGCCGAGCGCAGCGCTGGCGCTGCGGACCTCGGCGTCCGGGATGACAGGTTTTGACCGCCGACATCAGATCGTCGCGCCGCCGTCGCAGACGATCACCTGGCCGGTGGTGAAGGAGCCCGCTTTCGAGGCCAGGAACACGGCCGCGCCGGCGATCTCGTCGGGCTCGCCGATGCGGCGCAGCGGCGCGCCGGCGGTGGCGCGCTTCAGCGTGTCGGGGTCTTCCCACAGCGCGCGGGCGAAATCGGTCTTGATCAGGCCCGGCGCGATGCAGTTGGCGGGGAGGTTGGGCGGTCCGTATTCCACCCCGGTATTGCGGGCGGCGTCCATG
>JAATGL010000122.1 GCA_015654705.1 Alphaproteobacteria bacterium
ACCAAGGTCGAGATCAAGCGCGACTACGAATATCTGCTGCGCATGTGGGACACGATCCGCGAGCTGACGCTCAAATCGAATGCGCCGGCCTGCGTCTACGAGGAAGGCGACCTGATCAAGCGCGCCATCCGCGATCTCTACAACAAGGACGTCAGCGAAATCCTGGTCGAAGGCGACGACGGCTACCGCAATGCCAAAGACTTCATGCGGATGCTGATGCCGAGCCACGCCAAGAACGTGAAGCCCTACAAGGAACCCGTCCCGCTGTTCCAGCGCCATCACATCGAGGCGCAATTGGACGCGATGTTCTCCGCCACGGTGACGCTGAAATCCGGCGGCTACATCGTCATCAACCAGACCGAGGCGCTGGTTTCGATCGACGTGAACTCCGGCCGCGCCACCCGCGAGCATTCGATCGAGGAAACGGCGCGCAAGACCAATCTGGAGGCCGCCGACGAGGTCGGCCGCCAGCTCCGGCTGCGCGATCTGGCGGGCCTGATCGTCATCGACTTCATCGACATGGAGGACAGCCGCAACGATCGCGACGTCGAAAAGCGCATGCGCGACGCGGTCAAGAACGACCGCGCCCGCGTGCAGATCGGCAAGATCAGCCAGTTCGGCCTGCTCGAGATGTCGCGCCAGCGCCTGCGCGCCGGCGTCGTCGCGGGCTCGACCGTCCCCTGCCCGCATTGCGGCGGCCAGGGCATCGTGCGCTCGGTCGAATCGACGGCGCTGCGCCTGCTGCGCGGCCTGGAAGAGGAAGGCCAGAAGCTGAAGGCCTCGGCGGTCGTCGTGCGCATCGCTTCGGATGTGGCGATCTACACGCTGAACCAGAAGCGCCGCGAGCTGGCCCGCCTCGAAGGCGATTACGGCATGCTGATCACCTTCGAGCCGAAGGACGGGCTGATGGCCGGCACCTTCGAAATCGAACGCACCGTGCAGAAGACGCCCGAGGAACGCGCCAAATTCGCCACGGTCGCGGAAGTGGAATTCGTGCCGCCGCCCGACGAGGAAGAGCCCGAGGATATCGTCGAACCCGACGAGATCGAAACGGCGGCGACGGAAGACACCGCCTCCGAGCAGCATGCGCAGGAACCGCCGCAGCAGGCCGGGGCACCCTCCAAGCGCCGCCGCCGCCGTCGCGGCGGGCGCAACCATGCCGACCGTCCGCCGCAGCCCCAGGGTCCGCCGCCCGCGTCGGAGCTGCATACGGACAGCGTCGGCGACGATGCGCTGGCGGCACCGAACGGCGAGGCCGTGGTTCAGAACACCGGCGGCGTACAGCCGCTTGCCGAGGGCCAGCCCGGCGCGCCGCGCCGCAAGCGTCGGCGCCGCCGCGGACGGCGCGGCGGCAGCGGCCGCGCTGACGCAAATGGTGCGCCGCAATCCGATTCCGGTGAACAATTCACGCCGCAGACGAATGGTCACGATCGCTTCGGCGAACCCGATGAGATCGACACCACGCCGCGCGAACTGCCGGTCTATCAGGCCCCTGTCGTGCCGCCTGAAATCGCCGCACCGATCGTGACGCCGAACGCGGCATCGACCCCGGTCTGGTCGCTGGTGGGCGATCAGAACGAAACCGCAGCACAGCGTCCCAAAATCGTCGCGGACGCGGTTCGCGAACCAGAGCCTGAGCCCGAGCCGGCCCCCGAGCCTGTGCCGGTCGAAAGTGCCGCCGAACCGGCCGCGCCGCAACCGCCGGCCAAAAAGGGCTGGTGGCAGCGCACGTTCCGTCCGGAGGGCTAAGCGGCGTTCTATGGCGCGGGCACCGCCGCGCCGAGCCCGTGCGCGCTGGCGTCGGGCAAGGCCGTGCAGATACCATTCTGGCACAGGATCGCATTCACGGTGTCATAGAGCGTGGCGGTGTTGGCATCGCCGCGCCGCGTGACGACCTCGCCCTTGCCGAGCCTGGCGAGGGCATCGGCGATGGACGCGGTTCCGATCGGCCCGCCGGCGCTTGCGCCCACCAGCACAACCTGCCCGTTCGTGTCGGTGACGATCGCCGGCGTGAGAAACGCGACCGCATATCCGGCTTCGCTGGACGACGGGGCGCGCGCCAGCGTGACGCCGGTGCCGCGCGCCGTGTGCCCCGAACCGAACGGCCCGTTCATGGTCACGGCGCAGGCGACGGCCTGGCCCTTGCTGTCGGTCGCCGCGAACCCGGTCGCGCCGAGATCGGGAGGAAGATTGGCGACGCCGAATTTGCTCAAGGTCTGCTTCGTCGCAGCGACGATCGCGGCTTCGGTGTTGTTGGTCGGCGCCGGGGCGCGCTGCGCCCGCGCCAGATTGTCGAACAGGCTTCCGGCGAAGGTGCCGGCGCCGGTGGCGGCACCGGGCAGGAGCACGCGTTGCTGATCGCCGAACTGCATGGTCTGCGGCACCGCCCGCGTCGGCGGATAGGCCGCCAGCTCCGCCGCCGTGATTGCGCCGCCCTGCGCCGACGAATAGGCCACGATCGCGTCGCCGATGACTCCGCCGTAGAGCGCATCGGCGCCATTGGTGCGGATGGCCGCCAGCGTGTCGGCGAGTTCGCGGCTGGCGACCACGCCTCCCGCGGATCTGGTATGGCCGGATTCATCCATGAACTCCGCCGCGAGGCCGGCATCCAGGCGGATCACGTCTTCCGAGGCCGCGAGCCGCGTCGCCAGCGCCCGCGAAATCGGAAAGCCCGCCGCCGCATATCCTTCGGCCGGCGCAATCACGCGCTGCCAGGGGAGCGTGCCATAGGCCGTCTGCAGCAGCGCGAAGCCGCGCACATTCCCCGGCACGGCATAAGCGCCATGGCCGGCCGCATCGCGCGCCAGGAAATCGAACTCCTCGTTGCGGCCGCTCGCCGGATCGTGCACCAGGCAGATGCCGCCGCCGCCCAGCCCGGCCGCGACCGGATAGGTCACCGACAACGCAAAATACATCGCGGTCGCCGCGTCCGCGGCATCGCCGCCCTGCGCCAGAATCGAAGCCGCCGCCTTCACCGCATAGGGCTCGTCGCCGACGACGATCGCGCCGATCTTCGGCGCGGAGCCGGTGTCGAAGCTCGTATCCGCCAGGCAGCCCGACAGAAGAACGAGTCCGGCGGCACAGGCGAGGAAATGGGAGCGAACCATGGATGCGTGATGTCCTGACTGGGTTAAGCTAACCCGCGGACACGGGCGCTGCGGATGAACAAAAATCAATCTGCGAACGGCCGGCTTTGCCTTGCGCCGAACGCCGCGGAGCCTTCCGTTGACGCAATGCCGCCACGCTCTTACGGTCATCTTGAGCGGCGGGCTGAGAGGAGAGTTCAAGCCTTGGCGTTTTGCAACCCCATTCGGCGTATCCAGGCCTTGCGGATCGCGGCGTTTCTGTTCGGCTTTTTCGGCGGCCTGCTCGCCGTGACCGGGCCCGCGGCGGCGCAGGCCATCGCGCTGCTCCAGGACACCGAGACCGAACGCACGCTGCGGTCCTACGAGGATCCGATTCTGACCGCCGCCGGTTTGGACCGCAACGCGGTCAAGATGTATATCGTCAACGATTCCTCCATCAACGCCTTCGTCGCCGAAGGCCAGAACATCTTCGTCAATGCCGGTCTGTTCGTGCAGCTGAAGACGCCGAACGAACTGATCGGCGTGCTGGCCCATGAGACCGGCCATATCGCCGGCGGCCATCTCGTGCGCGATACCGATGCGATGGCCAAGGCGAGCGTCCCCATGCTGATCTCCATGGCGGTGGGCGTCATCGCGATGATCGCGGGCGCCGGCGAGGCGGGCATGGCGATGATGGCCGGCGGCCAGCAGGCGGCCCAGGCGCAGTTCAACTCGTTCAGCCGCACGCAGGAAGCCACGGCCGACCAGATGGGTCAGAAATTCCTGCGCGAGACGCACCAGTCGGGCGAAGGCATGGTGCATGTGTTCGAGCGGATGGCCGACGAACAGGCGCGGGCCTCCGTGCATCCCGACGCTTATGCCTCGGATCATCCGGCCGACCGCGACCGCGTCACCGCATTGCAGGGCGTCGCCGATTCCTCGCCCTATGCCAACGTCACCGACACGCCCGAGGCGCAGCACGAATTCGACATGATCAAGGCCAAGGTGATCGGCTTTCTGGCGCCGGTTCGCGACGTCCTCACGCTTTATCCGCCGAAGAATTTGAGCAAGCCGGCGCGTTACGCGCGCGCCATGGCCTATATGCGCCAGCCCAACCTGAAGGCGGCCTTGGCCGAGATCGACAGCCTGATCAAGGAAGAACCCAACAATCCGTATTTCTATGAGATGCTCGGCCAGATCTATGTCGAGATGAGCCAGCCCGAACGCGGCATTGCGCCCTATCAGAAATCGGTCGACATCCTGCCCGATGCGCCGGAATTGCGCGTGGCGCTGGCCGCGGCGCAGCTGGCGACCGAACGGCGGGAGCTTGCCCAGCCGGCCATCGACAATCTGAAGATCTCGCTGCAGCTCGACAACGACGACACCTTCGCCTGGTACGAAGCCGCGCAGGCCTACAGCCAGCTGGGCAACCAGCCGATGGCCGATCTGTCGACGGCGGAGCGCTATTATTCCGCGGGCGATGCGCGCGCCCTCGTCTTCGCCCAGCGGGCGGAGCGGGCGCTCGACAAGGGCAGCCCCGATTGGCAGCGCGCCAACGACATCGTCGCGATCGTCACGCCCCTCATCAAGAACCAACGCCGTTGATCGCAACGCCCACGAGCAATCCGCCCGCATGACCCCACAGTGGAAGCTGGCCGCGCTCGGCGGCCTGATCGGCGCGGTCGTCGCGGTCGGCGTCGTCTTCGGTGCGGCGCGGCTCGGCTATTTCCCGCCGCCCAGCGACAAGCAGTTCAGCGACTACCTGATGGCCCATCCCGCCATCGTGTTCGCCATGTCGGAAAAGGCGCAGATGGAGCAGGCCGACAGCGACGAACGCAAGCAGCAGGCCGCCGTCGACAAGCTGGGCGCCAAGGCCTTCCTCGATCCGAAGGTCGCGTTCGTGAGCGGCCCGCCCAACGCCAAGAATACAGTGGTGGAGTTCTTCGACTACAATTGCGTCCATTGCCGCAACTCGCTGCCGATCGTGCAGAAATTCTATCGCGCACATAAGAACGACACGCAGTTCGTCCTCATCGAGTTTCCCATTTTCGGCGAGGCCTCCAACAACGCCGCGCGCGCCGCGCTGGCCGCGCGCAAGCAGCCCGACAAATATGTCGCGTTCCATTTCGCCCTGATGGGCGAAGACGGTTCGATCGGCACCGATCAGATGGTCGATGCCGCCAAGAAGGCCGGCCTCGACATGAACAAGCTGACCGCCGATCTGAAGGATCCGGGCATCGACAAGGAGATGGCGGCAGCCCACCTGCTCGCCGCGCGGGCGGGCATCGACGGCACGCCGACCTTCATCATCAATGGCAAAGTGCATTCCGGCGAGGTCACCGAGGCATTGCTGAAGCAGATGACCAGCGGCTAAAAAGGCGCTGCCGAGGGAGCGCCTGATGTCCACCTATGATGTCGCGATGATCGTCGGAAGCCTGCGCAGGGAGTCGCTGAACCGCAAGACCGCGAAGGCGCTCATCGAGCTTGCGCCGCCGGCGCTCAAGCCTGAGATCGTGGAAATCGGCGACCTGCCCCTCTTCAACGACGATCTGGAAGCCGATGCGCCGCCACCGTGGACCGCGTTCCGCGAACGCATCAGGCAGGCCGACGCCGTCCTGTTCGTGACGCCCGAATACAATCGCAGCGTACCCGGCGCGATGAAGAACGCGCTCGATGTCGGCTCGCGGCCCTACGGCAAGAATGTCTGGAGCGCGAAGCCCGGCGCGGTCGTCAGCGTCTCGCCCGGCGCGGCGGGCGGGTTCGGCGCCAACCATCATTTGCGCCAGTCGCTGGTCTTCCTCAACGTGCCCGCGATGCCGCAGCCCGAAGTCTATCTCGGCGGCGCCGCCAAACTTTTCGACACGGACGGCAAGCTGAGCAATCCGGGCACGCGCGATTTCCTGGCCAAATTCCTCGAAGCCTTCGCCGTCTGGATCGCGACCCTCACCAAGCGCTAGATCAGCCCCGCCAGCGGACTGGACGGATCGGCATAGCGCTTCTTGGGCATGCGGCCGGCGAGATAGGCGAGCCGGCCCGCTTCCACGGCGTGCTTCATCGCGCGCGCCATCATCACAGGATTTTTCGCCTCGGCGATGGCCGTGTTCATCAGCACGCCGTCGCAACCCAGTTCCATCGCCACCGCCGCATCGGACGCCGTGCCCACGCCCGCATCCACGATCACCGGCACCTTCGCCTCCTCGACGATCATGCGGATGTTGACCGGATTCTGCACGCCGAGCCCCGAGCCGATCGGTGCGGCCAGCGGCATGATTGCGGCGGCGCCCAACTGCTCCAGCCGTTTGGCCATCAGCGGATCGTCGCTCGCATAGACCATCACCTGAAAGCCCTCCCTGATGAGGAGTTCGGTCGCACGCAAGGTCTCGATCATGTCGGGATACAGGGTCTTGCGGTCGCCCAGCACTTCGAGCTTCACGAGCGTCCAGCCGCCCGCCTCGCGCGCCAGGCGCAGCGTGCGCACGGCGTCCTCGCCGGTGAAGCAGCCGGCGGTGTTGGGCAGATAGGTGTATTTCTTCGGGTCGATGAAATCGATCAGCCTGGGCTGGCTGGGATCGGTCAGGTTCACGCGGCGCACCGCCACGGTCACGATCTCCGCGCCGCTGGCTTCGAGCGCCGCCGCGTTCTGCGCATAATCCCTGTACTTGCCCGTACCCACGATCAGCCGCGAGCGGAACGTCTTACCCGCAACGACGAACGGCTTGTCCTGCGGCGGTTCGACCGGCGCGTTGCCGCCGCCGATGAAGTGGACGATCTCCAGCCGGTCGCCCTCGCCCACCATGACGGCGTCATATTGCGAGCGTGGCACGATCTCCAGGTTGCGCTCGACCGCGATCTTGGCCGGATCCAGGCCGAGGCTCGTCAGCAGATCGCGCACGCTCGGCGCGCCGCCCAGGGTTCGTGTCTCGCCGTTGATGGTGACCGTTGGAGCCATTGCGTTCCTCATAGCTAAAGAGGGAACGGCGGCGGCTTCGCCATCCGCTCCCTACGCCGGTATGAACCGGATCAGGTTCGAAGGGACCCGTGCCATGCACGATCTCAGCCCTCTCGGGCGCCCCTGGGACGGGCGGATGGTGACCGGACGGGCGCGGAAGTCAACAATCGGACGCCGCTTAATGTTTCCGTTCCCGTTCCCGGGCGACTATAAGAAGCGAATCCGCCGCTTTCCGGAATTCCAGCGAACGAAATGCCAAGCAAAACCAGTGACTTGCCGATTTATGTGCTGAACGGGCCGAACCTCAACCTTCTGGGGACGCGCGAGCCCGAGATTTACGGGTCCACGACGCTGGCCCAGATCGGCGAGATGGCGGCCGCCCGGGCGAAAGCCTTTGGGCTCGCGGTGATGTTTCGCCAATCGAACCACGAAGGCGTGCTGGTCGACTGGATCCAGGAATGCCGCACCGAGGGCTGCGGCCTGATCCTCAACGCCGGAGCCCTGACGCACACCTCCGTGGCGCTGCACGACGCCTGCCGCGCGCTGTCCCATCCGATCATCGAGGTTCACCTCTCAAACCCCTACGCCCGCGAGCCCTTCCGCCACCGCTCCTTCATCAGCGCCGCCGCAAACGGCGTGATTTGCGGTTTCGGTGCAAACGGCTATGTGATCGCGGTGGACGCGCTTGCGGCGCTTCTCAAGGATCAGCCGGCATGAACATCAAGCAGGACATGAAGAACATCGGCGCGCGCATCGCCAACGGCAACAAGGTCAAGACCACCAGCGGCATCGACGCCGACGCCATCCGCGAACTGGCGGCGCTCCTCGCCGAAACCGGGCTGACCGAAGTCGAGATCGAGCACAACGGGGCGCGCATCCGCGTCGCGCGCCATGCGATCCAGACGGCGGCGCCACAACCAGGCGCCGCGTCCGCGCCGACAGCGGCAGAAACGCCCGCCAGGCCCAAAGGCCCCCATCCCGGCGCCGTCCCCTCGCCGATGGTCGGCACCGTCTATGTCGCGCCGGAGCCCGGCAAGCCGCCCTTCGTCAGCATCGGCGACACGGTGAAGGAGGGCGACACCCTCTTCATCGTCGAGGCGATGAAGACGATGAACCCGATCGCGGCGCCGCGCGGAGGCACGGTCAGCGAGATCTGCGTCAGCGACGCGCAGCCGGTCGAATTCGGCCAGACCCTGCTCATCATCGCCTGATGTTCGAAAAGATCCTCATCGCCAATCGCGGCGAGATCGCGCTTCGCATCAATCGCGCCTGCAAGGAGATGGGGATCGCCACGGTGGCGATCCATTCGACCGCCGACGCCGACGCGATGCATGTGCGCCTGGCCGACGAAAGCGTCTGCGTCGGACCGGCGCCGGCCGCGCAATCCTATCTCAACATCCCCGCGATCCTCGCCGCCTGCGAGATCACCGGCGCCGAGGCGATCCATCCGGGCTACGGCTTCCTGTCGGAGAACGC
>JAATGL010000300.1 GCA_015654705.1 Alphaproteobacteria bacterium
GGGCATGGGCGAACCGCTTTACAATTTCGACAATGTGAAGGCGGCGCTGGCCATCGTGGCGGATGGCGACGGGCTGGCGCCGTCGCGCCGCCGCATCACGCTGTCGACCGCCGGCGTCGTGCCGATGATCAGGCGGGCGGGCGAGGAGATCGGCTCGGCGCTGGCGATCTCGCTGCACGCTGTGCGCGACGAGGTGCGCGACGTGCTGGTGCCGCTCAACAGGAAATATCCGCTGAAGGACTTGCTGGACGCCTGCCGCAGCTATCCCGGCCTCTCCAACGCGCGGCGCATCACCTTCGAATATGTGATGCTGAAGGACGTGAACGACAGCCTGGCCGATGCGCGCGAGCTGGTGCGCCTGATCCGCGGCATCCCCGCCAAGATCAACCTGATCCCCTTCAATCCCTGGCCCGGCGCGCCTTACGCATGTTCCGACTGGGCGCAGATCGAGGCATTCGCCGAGATCGTCAACCGCACCGGCTACGCCTCGCCGGTCCGTACCCCGCGCGGCCGCGACATCATGGCCGCCTGCGGCCAGCTGAAAAGCGAAAGCCTCAAGCAACGCGCCAGCGAACGCGTGGCTGCGATCCGCTCGGCGGAGCCGGCAATGCTTCGTTAGACCCGTCACTTTCAATCCGCGTTACGGGGCATTTTCGCGCCATGGGAATCTGAAATAAGCACTGATATCGTCGAAACGTATTGTCTGAAGTGGTAACGGCACATGTCATTGTACGAACGATTGCTGACGGAGGAAAACGCCGCTCTCGGCAGCCACGATTACATTGAATACCATCGGCGGCGCTTCGAATATGTGGCGGCGAAATGCCGGGAATTCTGCCCCCGGCGCGAGACGAAGGTTCTCGATATCGGCCGCAGCCATCTCTCCCGCCTGCTGCTCGATTCCTATGACAGCGTAACGACGCTGGGCCTCGCTCTCGCCGGCGTGGAGGGGTTCGGTCACGCGGCCGGCATGGAGGAGATTGCCGGCCACCGGCGCTATGCCGGTCATCTCATTTTCGACCTCAATGACGCGCAAACTGCAGAGCGTATCGGCAGCGACCAGAAATTCGACCTGATCGTTTTCGCCGAGACCATAGAACATCTGTATACGGCGCCGGAACTGGTGCTGGGCGTGCTGACGAGCCTGCTGGCGCCTGACGGTCTCATCATCTGTCAAACGCCGAATGCGGTTGCTTTGCACAAACGCCTGGTCCTCATGGCAGGCCGCAATCCGTTCGAACGCCTTCGCATCAACGCGGGCAACCGTGGCCATATTCGCGAATACACACGCCGCGAACTGATCGAGATCGGAAATCGCGCGGGGCTGGAGACGGTTGCTCATGAATTTCGGGATTATTTCGGGATCACCGGCGGACCGGCCAAAAGACTGGCCGGCCGCGCCCTCAAGGTCGTCGCCAGGATGGTACCGTCACTGGCAAGAGGACAGACCATTGTCTACAGGCAGATCCGAGAGAGTTGATCGCGGCGATCCGGCGTGAATGGGCATTCAAAGCCTTGCATAGCGGGAGGAGAGATGATTTTCGGAAAATATATGGTGCTTCCCGTATTATGACTTCTTAGCCCGATGGAGAAATTGGTGGCCGCATCCGACATCAAGAAAGTGGTGCTCGCCTATTCGGGCAGGCTCGATACGTCCGTTATCCTCAAAATCACAGCCGCCTGCGGCCAGCTGGGAAGCGAAAGCATCGCGCAACGTGCCAGCCAGAGCATGGCGGACATGCGCTCAAGCGAATTGGCGCAGATGCCGTCATGATCGGAAATTCCGTCGCACAAGCTCTGCTGTTCAAAATCTACAGGCTTCTTTTCAACCTGAAGCGCCGGCAATATGACGCCAGGATCGCACGGTCCGACAGGCGCGAGGCGCCGGATGAAACGGGGCGTCTGGTCGTCTCGGCGCAGAAGATCACGGTGTTTAACGACAGCAGCCGGGACATATTCTTTCCCTGCTATCCATTAGCGTTGGCCCATTCGTTCTGGCGGGCTCAGGAACTGACGATCTTCAGCCGCCTGGCGCCGCGCCTCTCGGGCGACATCCTGGATTTCGGCTGCGGTGACGGATCGTTCGCATCCTGCTTTCTGTCCAACGCCCGCTACGGCGTGGACATCGATCCGGATGCCATCGCCGTCGCCCGGCAATACGGCATCTACCGCGCGTTCTCCGCGTTCGATGACATGGATCAGAACGTGCCGTCCGGGTCGGTGCGGTATGTCATATCGTGTTCGGTGCTTGAGCATACCGCCGACCTTGCAGCCTGCGTGCAGCAGATCGCGCGTGTCCTCGCACCGGGCGGAGAGGCGCACATCACCGTTCCAGGATGGGATTTTCATCAGCAGCTGTCGCGCCTCGGCGGAGAGAACTTCGCCGCGACGATGAACAAGATCATGTTTCATCGCAACCTGCTGTCGCGCGACCAATGGATCGGGATGCTGCGGCAGAACGGCTTTTCGTCGGTGACGGTGCAGGGATTCCAGCCGATAGCGTTCACGCAGAGGTATTTCGTGCTGAGCCTGATCGGGACCCTCGGCAAGATCATGCCGGCGCTGGACGGCCCGTTGCTGAGGCTGCTGCTGCCGTCGCTCCTGAAAGACGTGGCACAATCCGTCGACGGCGATCATCCGGGCGGCGCCAACCTGTACATCGTCGCGACCAGAGCCTGAGCCCGTGAGAAGGTGCGCAATCTCGAAAAACATTCTATTGCTGTCAGCCCATCAGCCAGACGGAGAAATCGGTGGCCGCGTCCGATATCAAAAAGGTGGTGCTCGCCTACTCGGGCGGGCTCGACACATCGGTCATCCTCAAATGGCTGCAGACGGCCTATGGCGCAGAGGTCGTCACCTTCACCGCCGATCTGGGGCAGGGTGAGGAACTGGCGCCGGCGCGCGCCAAGGCCGGGCTGCTCGGCATCAGGCCTGAGAACATCTTCGTCGAGGACCTGCGCGAGGAATTCGTGCGCGACTACGTCTTCCCGATGTTCCGCGCCAACGCGCTCTACGAAGGCGTCTACCTGCTGGGTACCTCCATCGCGCGGCCGCTGATCGCCAGGAAGCAGATCGAGATCGCCGAAAAGGTCGGCGCCGATGCGGTGGCGCATGGCGCGACAGGCAAGGGCAATGACCAGGTGCGCTTCGAACTGGCCTATTACGCCCTGAAGCCCGACATCAAGGTCATCGCGCCGTGGCGCGAATGGGACCTGACCAGCCGCACGAAGCTGATCGAATTCGCCGAGGCGCACCAGATCCCGATCGCCAAGGACAAGCGCGGCGAGTCGCCGTTCTCGGTCGATGCCAACCTGCTGCATTCCTCGTCCGAAGGAAAAGTTCTGGAAGACCCGGCGGTCGAGGCCGACTCCATCGTCTATCAGCGCACGCTCAGCCCCGAGGAAGCGCCGGACAAGGCGACGATCATCGAGATCGGTTTCGAGACGGGCGATGCGGTGTCGGTGGACGGCGCGGCGCTGTCGCCAGCCGCGCTGCTCGCCAGGCTGAACGAACTCGGCCGCGCCAACGGCATCGGCCGCATCGACCTGGTGGAGAACCGCTTCGTCGGCATGAAGTCGCGCGGCGTCTACGAGACGCCGGGCGGCACGA
>JAATGL010000130.1 GCA_015654705.1 Alphaproteobacteria bacterium
CTGGGCCAGAATTTCCTTTTCGACCTCAACCTGACGCGGCGCATCGCGCGCGCCGCGGGACCGCTGGACGGCGCGACGGTTTACGAAGTCGGCCCCGGCCCCGGCGGGCTCACCCGCGCGCTGCTGGCCGAAGGCGCGGCGAAGGTGATCGCGGTCGAGCGCGATCGGCGCTGCCTGCCGGCGCTCGACGAGATCGCGCAGGCCTGGCCCGGCCGTCTCGCCATCGTCGAAGCCGATGCGCTGGCGCTCGACGACGCGGACTTGTTTGGCGGCACGCGCGTGCGCATCGCCGCCAATCTGCCCTACAACATCGGCACGGCGTTGCTGGTGAAATGGCTGACGCAGCAGACCTGGCCGCCGTTCTGGCAGAGCCTCACGCTGATGTTCCAGCGCGAGGTGGCCGAGCGCATCGTCGCCCGGCCCGATACCGAGCACTACGGACGTCTCTCCGTGCTGGCGCAGTGGCGCACGACGGCGAAGATCCTGTTCGACGTTTCGCGCAGCGCCTTCGTGCCGCCGCCCCGGATCACCTCCAGCATCGTGCGGCTGGAGCCGCTGGCCGAGCCGGTGGCGCCGGCGCGCCTGGCCGATCTCGAAGCCGTCACCGCCGCCGCCTTCGGCCAGCGCCGCAAGATGCTGCGCCAGAGCCTGAAGGGCTTGGCGCCGGACACCGAGGACTTCATCCGCGCCGCCGGCATCGATCCGACCGCGCGGCCCGAGCAATTGTCCGTCGTCCAGTTCGCCGCCCTCGCCCGCCAATTGCGGCGCGGCCCCTGAAGCGTTGTCCGTGCTGCCCTGCCATGCGAGACTGACAACAAATCACGACAGGGAGGCACGAGATGCTCAGCCAGGCCGTTGTCGAATTCGGCGCGCCGCTCCAGGAGATCGAGACGCCGACGCCCGTGCCGCAGGGCAGCGAGGTCCTGCTGAAGGTTCACAATGCCGGCGTCTGCCACAGCGATGTGCATATCCAGGACGGCTTTTTCGACCTCGGCGGCGGCAACAAGCTGCCGATGGCCAATATCGGGCTGCCGCACACGATGGGCCACGAGATCGAGGGCGAGGTGGTCGCCATCGGCCCGGAGGTGAAAGACATCGCGATCGGCGCGCGCTATGCCGCGTTTCCCTGGATCGGCTGCGGCATCTGCGCGTCCTGCCTGCGCGGCGAGGAGAACATCTGCGTCGGCAAATCGCGCCAGCTCGGCTGCTCCAACGGTTGTGCCGGCGGCTACGCCAGCCATGTGCTGGTGCCGCATCCGCGCTACCTGATCGACTACGGCACGGTCGAGCCGGCGCTGGCCGCCGCCTATATGTGCTCGGGCCTCACCGCCTATGCGGCGATGAAGAAGGTCGGACCACTGGGCGAGAAGGACCAGGTCCTGGTGCTGGGCGTCGGCGGCGTCGGCATGATGGGGGTGCAGTTCGCCCGTGCGCTGTTCGGCAAGGGTCCGCTCGCCGCCGATATCGACGAGGGCCGGCTGGAAGCGGCCCGGGACGCCGGCGCCAGCGACATCTACAACACCAAGGTCGAAGGCGAGGCCAAGCGCCTGGTGGCCGACACCGGCGGAGGCGCCTACGCGGTGGTCGATTTCGTCGGCTCCGAGAAGACCTTCGCCTTCGCCAGCCAGACGGTCAGGCGCGGCGGCAGGATCATCATCGTCGGCCTGTTCGGCGGCGCCATGCAGATGCCGCTGCCGATGTTTCCCTTCCGCACCATCTCCATCGGCGGCTCGATGGTGGGCTCGCTGGCCGACACGCTGGAGATGATGGAACTGGTGCGCGCCGGAAAGGTCGCCCCGATCCCCTACCAGACGCGCCCGCTCGACGCGGCCAACCAGACCCTGAACGACCTGCGCGACGGCAAGATCACGGGGCGCGTGGTGCTGACGCCGTGAGCGAGCCGATCCTCGAACCCGACCTGCCGATCGTCGACCCGCACCATCATCTGTGGGACCGGCCGACGCAGGTTCTGAGGAACCTGCCGCCGTCGGATCACGGCTTCATGGACATCATCCACGGCATCCCGCGCTATCTGCTGGACGAATTGCTGGCCGACCTGACGAGCGGCCACAATGTGCGCGCCACCGTCTATGTGGAATGCGGCGCCATGCACCGCGCTGACGGGCCGCAGGCGCTGCGTCCGGTCGGCGAAACCGAATTCGTCGGCGGCATCGCGGCGATGACGGCCAGCGGGCTCTATGGCGAGGTGCGCGCCTGCACCGGGATCGTCGGCCATGTCGATCTGCGGCGCGGAGAAGATGTCGTCGAGGACGCGCTGCGCGCCCATATCGGCGCCGGACACGGGCGCTTTCGCGGCATCCGCCAGAGCGCGGCGCAGGACGACGATGCCGGCGTGCTGGGGCCGTTGGCCGGGCGCGTCCCGGCGGGCCTCTATCGCGACGCCACGTTCCGCGAGGGCTTCAAGGTTCTGCACAGGCTCGGGCTTTCCTTCGACGCCTGGCTGCTGGAGCCGCAGCTTCCCGATCTGATCGACCTGGCGCGGGCGTTTCCCGAGACCACGATCGTGCTCGACCATGTCGGCACGCCGCTGGGCATCGCCGCCTATCAAGGCAGGCGCGACGAACGCTTCGGCGCCTGGCGCGATAACATCCGCGCGCTGGCGAAGTGCCGCAACGTTGCCGTCAAGCTCGGCGGCCTGGCGATGCCGTTCACCGGCTGGCGCGCGCATATGGCGGAGCCGTTGCCCGCGTC
>JAATGL010000119.1 GCA_015654705.1 Alphaproteobacteria bacterium
ATGGCTGTTCTGGCAGATGGGAAGCACGCCCTATGTGGGCGGCGGGTTCGGCCATTTCTACGCCTATGCGCCGATCAAGATCGAATATGCGATCGACCGGTTCGCGATGGAGACGAAGCGCCTGCTCGACGTGCTCGACCGCCGGCTGGCGGAGACGGAATATCTGGCGGGCAGCGAATACACCATCGCCGACATCGCCGTCTGGCCCTGGTACGGCTCGCTGGTCAAGGGGTTGGCCTATGATGCGGCCGAGTTCCTGCAGGTCCAGGACTACAAGAACGTGCTGCGCTGGGTCGACATGATCGGCGAGCGGCCGGCGGTCCGGCGCGGCCGGATGGTCAACCGCGTCTTCGGCGATCCCGCGGGCCAGCTGCATGAGCGCCATGACGCCGGCGATTTCGACACCAAGACGCAGGACAAGCTGGCGGCCGCCGGTTAGCGGCCCGCACGCCGGTCCGCGCGGACGCGCCGGAGAACGACGCTGGAGCGGGCGAAGGGAATCGAACCCTCGTATGCAGCTTGGGAAGCTGCCGTTCTACCATTGAACTACGCCCGCATGCCTTTCCAATATCACACTCCGCGGGCGCATGCGAAGGCCGTCGGAGAGTCGCTTCATCACCTCGTTCCGTGGAGCGGACCATGACGCCCGCGCCGCATTTCGTGATCTTCGGCACAGCCCATCTCGCCGCCATCGCGCTCACCTTCGCCGTGCCCGTTCTGCTGGCGGTCGCCGTTCGCCTGAGCGGCAGCGCGCGCCTGACCGACATCGTGCGCTGGCTCTTCGCGGCCGAGCTGATCGCGACCTATCTCCTCTGGTACTGGCTGCTCTATGCGCGGGGCTGGATTCATGTCGGCAATATCCTGCCGATGCATCTGTGCGACTGGGCGGCGATCGCGGCGATCGTCACGCTTTTGGTGCCCAACCGCAAAAGCTACGAGCTTGCCTATTTCTGGGCGCTGACCGGCACGCTGCAGGCGACGCTGACGCCCGAACTGTCCTACGGCTTTCCCGATCTGCGCTTCGTGGTGTTCTTCGGCTTCCACTGCGGCGTCATCGCGGCGGTGCTGTACATGACGCTGGGCATGCGGCTGCGCCCGGTTCCCGCCTCGATCCCGCGGGTGATCGCCTGGACGCTGTTCTATGGGGCTGCGGCGGGGACGGTGGACTGGCTGTTCGGGGTCAATTTCGGATTCCTGCGCGCCAAATCCGTCGATCCGTCGGTACTGGATTATCTGGCGCCCTGGCCCTGGTACATCGCCGAACTGGTGCCGATCGGCATCGTCTTCATCCTGGTCCTCTACGCGCCGTTCTTCGTCGCCGACCGCTGGCGCAGGCCTGAAAATTCATGAGGCGGCCGGCACTTCCGCGCCGTAGCCGCCTCACGCTGCCCCCTTCAAGTGGACCCGCTACAGCACCGAACCCCCTCAAACCGTCGGCCCTGCAGCGACGTCAGTAGGGCCCGACTTATGACGCCGACGCAACGGTCACGCAGACGTGAGCGCGTATTTTGACGGTCCTCTGTGGATTCGGAGCAACAATCGGCGCTCAGGGCAGCCGGAAATGCTTCGACAGCTTGAGGCCCTGGCGCTGATAGTTCGATCCCAGACCCGCGCCGTAAACCTCCGTAGGCGGATCGGTCAGCCGCTCGAAGACCAGCCGGCCGATGGTCTGGCCGTGTTCCAGGATGAAGGGAACCTCGCGCGAGCGCACCTCCAGCACCGCCCGCGCGCTGGGCGGCCGGCCCGCCTCGTAACCGAAGCCGGGATCGAAGAAGCCGGCATAGTGGACGCGGAACTCGCCGACCAGCGGATTGAACGGCACCATCTCGGCTGCGTAGTCGGGCGGGATGGCCACTGCCTCGCGCGACGCCAGGATATAGAACTCGTCGGGGTCCAGGATGATGGCGCCGGACGCCTGCGCCGCGATCGGATCCCAATAGGCCTCGGGCGGGAGATAGTCGCGCCGGTCGACGTCGATCAGCCCGGTGTGGCGCTTGGCCCGCCAGCCGATGCGCCCGCCGCCTTCGCCCTTCAAATCGATGCTGAGGCCCAGCCCGTTGTCGATATCGGCGTCGCCGTCGACCAGCGGCGTTTCGGCATGCAGGCGCTTCAGCTGGGTGTCGGTGAATTGCGGGTTGCCGTGGCGCACGCGCAGTTGGTTGAGCCGCGAGTTCTTGCGCACCAGCACCGGAAAGGTGCGCGGGCTGATCTCGGCGAACAGCGGCCCGCGATAGCCCGGCTCGATGCGGTCGAAGGCCTGGGCGCGGTCGGTGATCAGCCGGGTGAAGACGTCGATGCGCCCGGTCGAGCTTTTGGGATTGGCGATGCCGGAGACGCGCGCCGAGAACTCCACCCGCTCGATCAGCGGCACGACATAGACGCAGCCGGTCTCCAGCACCGCGCCGTCCGTCAGGTCGATGGCGTGCATGAAGACGTTGTGCAGCTTGTCCTCGACGGTGGCATTCGGGCCCGGCAGGAAGCTGGCGCGCACCCGCCAGGCGACGGGCCCCAGCCTGAGGTCGAGACTGGCGGGCTGCAGCTGCGCCTCGTCGATCTCCTCCACCGCGACGATCTCGCGCCGCGCCCGGATCAGCCGCTTCAGCACATGGCCGGGCAGGATGCCGGTCGAATGGCGGCCGAACTCGCTGCCCTCTGCCGCCGCAGCGTCGGTGCCGAACAGGGTTTCGTCGGGCTGGCTCATGCGGCTCTTATAGGGTCCGGGCCAGGACAGGTCATCCGACAACCCCCGACTATCCCCAACCGCCACACACTGCCGTCCCGGCCGCTGGGATCGGCGCGACGCGCCATGGCAAGGATGCCCACGCGGCCGGACCGGATCATCCTATGCCGCTGTTCGCCACGCGAGCGGAAGTGGAATACTCTTCTGGCTATATGGCGGAAAACGAAAGCATGAGCGGTATTGACTGGGCCAGCGAACCCGACATCGACGCGTTGAGCCGCTTCCATGCATTGCTCCAGAACGATCCTCAAGCAGCGCTTATCGGTCTGGAGGCTCTGGCGAACCGCGGTTCGGCGATGGGCATGTGGTATTTGGCCGACGCGTATATGGGCCGGGCAACCACGCCAAGAAGTGTGTGCAAAGCCAGATATTGGTCCGAGCGCGCGGAAATGGCCGGCATCCATCAGCCATTACACATGCTGGGTCGAATGTTCTTTGAACAAAAGGAATACGTCGAGGCCCTGGCCACATTCTCCGCCAGTGCCCGTGGCGGATATGCGCCGTCGATATACAGGGTTGCGAAGATGTATAGAGAAGGCCTTGGAACGCAAATCGACATTGAAAAGTGTAGGGCTTTGCTCATTGAGGCCGCTTCCAAGCGGCACGTATTTGCCAAGCGAAATCTGATGGGGCTCTATCTAACGGGCGCGTTTGGCTGTCGGTCGTTCTTGCGTGGCATTCTTATGATCCCCTCGCTTCTTGGCGACATCATTGCTCTGAAATCTTTAGATGGGCCGAAATTGGAAGAACGCATAATCTGCTGATAACAACCGACCAAAGCGGCTCTCCCCCGATGCGCTAGAGCAATTTCCTCCGCATGAATTTTCAATTTCCGCTTGAAATATAAATTGTTCCCTATATGTTCTTTTCTGGTCGTTACAGGAGAGGAACATGGTCGAAAATCTGCCGCGGCGTCTTTGGCCTTAAGGCCGGCAACACAGACGCGAATCCATACAGGGCGAGATTGCGAGATCGCGCGCATCCGTGTCGGGGAGACGGCGCCGCTTCCGTGCCGGACGGAAGAGCGGTGCCGCCGAGCCGCGAAAGCCCGGGGAGAAAGCCAAGGTGCGTGTCGCGTCCGCCTGAAAGCCGGATGCCGTTCGCTGCCGTAGCTTCGAGGCCCAAGGCGGCATCCGTCCCGTGTCCCGATCATGACCGGCCGGGCAGGAGAGCCGCCTTTCGTTTGTCCGCGATGTCGTCATCGAGAAATGTCCGCAGTTCTGCGATCGTCTCCGCCAGCCCGCAGCGTTTGACCGGCGCTTCGGGCGGGAAGGCCGACAGCAGCCGCGAGGGCGTCGCGGGTTCGAGGATCACGAAACAGCCCTTGTCGGTGGCGCCGCGGATCAGGCGTCCGAAGGCCTGTTTCAGGCGCAGGCGTGTCAGCAGGTCGTCATAGTGCTTGCCGAAGCGGGCGCGGCGCGCCTTGTGCAGGATGGTGGGCTTGGGCCACGGCACCTTGTCGAAGACGACGAGCCGCAGCGAACGCCCCGGCACGTCGACGCCGTCGCGCAGCGCATCGGTGCCGAGCAGGCAGGCATTCTCCTCGGCGCGGAACAGGTCGACCAGCGCGCCGGTGTCCAGGCGGTCGACATGCTGGGAAAAGAGCGTGAGGCCTGCTTCGGCGAGCGGTGTGGCAATGCGGCTCTCCACGGCGCGCAGCGTCCGCACGGCGGTGAACAGGCCGAGCGCGCCGCCCCCCGCCGCCAGGAACAACTCGCGATAGGCGGCGGCGACCTGGTCGGCATCCTTCCGGTTCACGTCGCGCACGATGAAGATGCGCGATTGCTGCGCATAGCGGAATGGCGAGCCGAAGCTTGCGCGGCGCGGCGGTTCGGGCAGGTGGTTGGCGCCGGTGCGCACATCGGCGCTCAGCCAGTCATCGGCCTCGCCCGCGTCGCGCAGCGTGGCGGAGGTGATCAGCGCGCCATGCGCGTTGGCCAGCACCTCGCCGGCCAGCGGAATGGTCGGATCGATCCAGTGCCGTTCGAGGCCGATATCGAGATCGCGGCCGTCCTCGCGCGCCAGCGCGAACCAGTCGACGAATTCGTCGCGCACCTCGCCGGTCTCCAGCGCGTCGAGCATCTGGATCCAGGCGGGCAGGACGATCCTGGCGCGCCGTTCGAGGCCGCGCGCCGCCGCGTCGATGCGGGCGCGCTGAAAGGTTTCGAGTTCGCGCGTCTTATCGGCGAGTTGCTTGCGCAGATGATAGGCCAGCCTGAGCAGCGGTGCGGCCAGCCGTTTCAGCCCGATGCCCAGCCCGCGCGCCGCATCGACAGTCTCGTCTGCCAGCGGCTGCGTGTCGGCCTCCAGCGAATAGAAAAGATCGCTGTCGTCGCTGCGGGCGCGCACGTGCTGCCATGCCGCCGAAAGGAAAATCTCGCCCGGCCCGCGCGGACCGCCGCCATGCAGGCGCGAGAGCCAGCCCTCGCCGGCCAGCACGCCGGCGGTCGCGAGCGCTTCGTCCAGCGCGGATTTGGCCTCCTCGCTGTCGCCGATCAGGTCGCCCAGGCGTTCCTGAAGGCCGCGCGTGCGGCTGCGGGCGCGCGCCTCGGGGCCGCGGATCCAGCGGCGCAGATCGGCCATCTCGGTGCCGGAGAGCAAGGCGGCGAATCCCGAATCCGCCGCGTCGAACAGGTGATGGCCCTCGTCGAAGACATAGCGCAGGCGGCGGTCCGGCGGCGTGTCGGTGGTCTCGTCGCCGCTCAGCCAGTCCTGCGCCGCCTGCGCGATGACCAGCGCGTGGTTGGCGACCACGATGGGCGCATGGCGGGCGCGGCGGATGGCGCGCTCGATGAAGCAGGTGCGGTAATGCGGGCAGGCGGCATAGATGCATTCGCCGCGGCGGTCGGTGATCTCGCGCAGCGGCAGCGAGGCGCCGAGAAAGGCGGGAAATCCCATGCCGGAAATATCGCCGTCCGGCGTCACCGCGACCCAGCGCGCAATCAGCCCCAGCGCCACGGCCCGCTGGCCCGGCGCCAGCGTCGTGCGCCGGGCGACTTCCTCGAAATTGAGCAGGCAG
>JAATGL010000057.1 GCA_015654705.1 Alphaproteobacteria bacterium
GACCAGGGGCCGCCACGACCCCTGCGTCGGCCTCCGCGCCGTGCCGGTCGGCGAGGCGATGGTGGCCTGCGTGCTGGCCGACCACGCGCTGCGCCACCGCGCACAGACGGGACGCATTTTCTAGAAAAGGGATTGTCCATGGGTGCCTTCGTTGCCGTCCTGTTCGCATTCCTGGCGTTCTTCCTGCTCACCATCGTGCTGGGCAGCTATTTCACCGTGCAGCAGCAGAGCCGCGCCATCATCGAGCGCTTCGGCAAATATGTCCGCACCGCCAAGCCGGGACTGAACTTCAAGATTCCCTATATCGAGACCGTGGTGCAGCGGGTCTCGCTGCGGGTGCAGCAATTGCTGGTGGAGGTCGAGACCAAGACGCTCGACAACGTCTTCGTCAAGCTGTTCGTCGCGGTGCAGTTCCGCGTCGTGGAAGGCAGCGAGGCGGATTCCTATTACAAGCTGCAGGACCACGTCGAGCAGATCAAATCCTATGTGCTGGACGTGGTGCGCGCCAAGGTCCCGCGCATGAATCTCGACGAGGTGTTCGAGAAGAAGGACGACGTCGGCGCCGCGGTCAAGAGCGAGCTCGACGTCTCGATGAAGATCTACGGCTTCGAGATTCCCAACGCCCTGGTCACCGACGTCAATCCGGCCGACAACGTCAAATCGGCGATGAACGAGATCCAGACGCAGCAGCGGCTGCAGGTCGCCGCCGCCGCCAAGGGCGAGGCCAACAAGATCCTGGTGGTGAAGAACGCCGAGGCCGAGGCCGAATCCAAGCACCTGCAGGGCGAAGGCATCGCCAAGCAGCGCCGCGCCATCATCGATGGCCTGCGCGAATCCATCGCCGCCTTCACCGACAAGGTCGGCGGCGTCAATGAGCACGAGGTTCTCAACCTGGTGCTGCTGACCCAGTATTTCGACACCATGAAGGAGATTGGCGTGTCGTCCGGCGCCAAGGTGATCCTGATGCCGCATTCGCCCTCCGGCATGAGCGAACTGACCGAACAATTGCGCAACGCGATCATCACCGGCAACGAGGCATCGACGAAGTAGGTCCGTGCGCGCTTCGGGGGCCGCCTGCGGCGACCACCTCAGCATGACGAGAGACGTGCTCTCCGCACCTGCTCCCCTCGCGCCATGCCGAGATGCGCTGCACAGCAGCGCCTCGAAGCACGCTTTCCTGTCCCGACCGCCAAAGTCCGGAAAATCACTTCCACTGCGGCAATTGCACCGAGGCGCCGATCGAAAGCTGCGGTTCGGAGGGGTAGCGGATGCCGTCCTTCTTCTCGCGCGCGGCGACGCAGCCGATGACCTGTTTGGCGAGGTCCGGAAAATCGCCCGCATTGGGCAGGCTTTGCAGCATGCAGGTGTCGAAGAAGGTGTAGCGGTCCTGCTCGCCGCAGCCGAACGAGGTGCGGTCGGGCCGCGCCGCCGTCAGCACCATGCGGTTGGGCGCCGCCAGCGCCGGCACGAAGACGCCGGAGAAACAGGCCGCCACGATCACCACGGTCGGCCGGTCGCCGCAGGCATTGCTGATCATCCGGTTCATCCGGTCGGGCGGCAGAACGCCCTCGCCCATCACGATGCCGTCGGTCGAGCCGTGCGAGGTGAAATAGGCCAGGCACCCGCCGCTGGTCCGGTTCGAGAGGTCCCACAGCGCGGTGGCGATGGTCTGGCCGTCGGCGCGGCGCGGTGTGGTGTCGGGATAGCGCTCCGGCCTGACCGAGAACTGCACGATGTTGGCGGGCGGGAAACCGATGCGCGCGAGATCTGTGGCGATGTCGCGCCGCGCATTGTCGAACACTTCGCTGGGCGCGCCGGAATGGGCGTGCCAGTCGCCCGCCACCACGATCGCCGCCCAGTCGCCGAACGGCCCCGCCGCCAGCGCCGGCGAGAGAGAGAACAGCACGGCGGCCAGCGCCGCGCCGAAGATCGCAAACCGCATAAGCCCCCGCTCAACGCCGCGTGAAACTTGCCACAAGCTCAATATGCTCCGACCAGAGAAATTGGTCCACGGGAATGACGGGGCTCATGCCGTAGCCCGCCTTCGCCAGCACCCGCGCATCGCGGGCGAAGCTGTCAGCATTGCACGAGACATAGGCGATGCGCCCGACCCTGGACACCGCAAGCTGGGCGATCTGGGCCGTGGCGCCGGCCCGCGGCGGGTCGAGGACCACGCCGTCGAAGGCCGCCAGCTCGCGCGCGCTCAGCGGGACCTGGAAAAGATCGCGCTTTTCGGTCCTGACGGGCTTCAGGCCGGAGGTCGCGCGGGCGGCGGCGGCCAGCGCCTCGCGCATCGCATCCTCCAGCTCGACGGCATGGACCTTGGCCTGCCGGGCCAGCGTCAGCGCGAAGGTGCCGCAGCCGGCGAACAGATCGGCGACGGATTTGGCGCCGGACAGGGCCTCGGCCACCCGGGACTGCAGATAGTCCTCGCCCGCGCGTGTCGGCTGCAGGAAGGCGCCAGGCGGCAGGCGGACATTCGCGGGGCCGATCCGCAAGCTCGGCGCCGCCAGTTCGACCAGAATGTCGTTGCCGGCGGTGATGCGCGCGACCCGGCTGCTCCCCGCCCACGCCGCCAGCCTGGCGACCAGCGCCGTGGTCGGCCCGCGCTTCCAGCGCAGCGCCAGGTCGAAGCCGTTGTCGGCCTCGGTCGCGTGAAGCTCGGCGGTTTCGCCCTCGCGCAGCACCTCCGCCATCAGCGCGCGCAGGCGCGGCACCAGCGCCAGCAGCTCCGGCGTCAGCACGCGGCATTCGCGCATGTCCACGATGTCGTGGGTGGCGCGGGCGTGAAAGCCGATCAGCACGGCGCCCTCGCGCCTGGCCAGCTTGAAGACGCAGCGCCGCCGCGTCCCCGGCGGCACTGCGACGAGCGGCGCGACCTCCACATCGCCGAGCCCGTGGCGCGACAAGGCGCGCAGCACGAGGTCGCGCTTCAGGGCGCGGTAATCCTCTTCGCTGCGGTCCTGATAGGTGCAGCCGCCGCAGCGGCCGAAATGCCCGCAGAGCGCGCTCACGCCTTGCGCGCCGCCAGCAGGAATTCGCGGTTGCCGTCGCCGCCCAGGACGGGGCTTTCCATCGTGCCCAGCACATTCCATCCGTCCACGGACGAAACCCAGCGCACGAGATCGGCGCGCGCGGCGTCCTGCGCCGCCGCATCCTTGACGATGCCGCCCTTGCCGATCCTGTCCCGGCCGACCTCGAATTGCGGTTTGACCAGCGCCACCAGCCAGGCGTCCGGCGCGGCCATCGCCAGCGCGTTGGGCAGCGCCAGTTTCAGGCTGATGAAGCTCAAATCGGCGACGACTGCCTGCGGCGGATCGGCGATCTGCTCGGCGGTCAGATCGCGCGCATTGGTGCGCTCCAGCGACACCACGCGCGGGTCGCCCGCGATCTTCGCGTCGAGCTGGCCATGCCCGACATCGACGGCGAAGAGGCGCCGCGCGCCCTGCAGCAGCAGAACCTCGCTGAAGCCGCCGGTCGAGGCGCCCAGATCGAGGCAGACGAGCCCCCGCGCCGACAAGCCGAAATGGTTCAGCGCCGCCGAAAGCTTCAGCGCCCCGCGCGAAACGAAGGGATGGGCGCGCTGATATCGGATCCGCGCCGTTTCGTTCAGCCGCTGCGACGGCTTGCACACCCGCCGCCCGCCCTCGAACACATTTCCCGCCGCAATCGCCTCCTGCGCCTCGGCGCGCGATCTGGCGTAACCGTGCTCGACCAGGAAAACGTCGGCGCGCATTGAAATCCTAGGCGAGACGACCGGCCGCAGCCGCCTCCTGCGTACGACCGAGACAGCTCAGCGCTGTTGCAACGATGCCGTTGGCGTCGATGCCGGCGGCTTCGTACATCTTTTCCGGCGTGTCCTGGTCGATGAAGCGGTCGGGCAGGACCATCGGGCGGATTTTCAAGCCGCGGTCGAGCGCGCCTTCGGTCGCGAGGAACTGCATGACCTGCGAGGCGAAGCCGCCCACCGCGCCTTCCTCGATCGTGATCAGGACTTCGTGCTCGCGCGCCAGGCGCAGGATCATCTCCCGGTCGAGCGGCTTGGCGAAGCGCGCATCGGCGACGGTCGCGGACAGGCCATAGCCGGCCAGCTTCTCCGCCGCCAGCAGCGCTTCCGCCAGCCTTGTGCCGTAGCTCAGGATCGCGATGGAGGTGCCCTCGCGCACGATGCGGCCCTTGCCGATTTCCAGCGGCGTGCCGATCTGCGGACGCTCCAGCCCGATGCCCTCGCCGCGCGGATAGCGGATCGCGCTCGGCCGGTCGTCGATCTGCACCGCCGTCGCCACCATGTTCATCAGCTCGACCTCGTCGGCCGCGCCCATCAGCACGAAATTGGGCAGCGTGCCGAGATAGGCGATGTCGAACGAACCCGCATGGGTCGGCCCGTCGGCGCCGACCAGTCCCGCCCGGTCCATCGCGAAGCGCACCGGAAGCGACTGGATCGCCACGTCATGCACGACCTGGTCGTAGGCGCGCTGCAGGAAGGTCGAATAGATCGCGCAGAACGGCTTCATGCCGTCGGCAGCGAGACCGGCGGCGAAGGTCACCGCATGCTGCTCGGCGATGCCGACATCGAAGGTGCGCGCCGGGAACTCCTTGGCGAACAGGTCGACGCCGGTGCCCGAGGGCATCGCGGCGGTGATCGCCATGATGCGCTCGTCCTTGCGGGCCTCCGCGATCAGCGCCTCGCCGAACACCTTTTGATAGGCGGGCGCCTTGGAGTTCGATTTCTTCTGCTCGCCGGTCAGCACGTTGAACTTGGAGACGCCGTGATATTTGTCGGCGCTGGCCTCGGCGGGGGCATAGCCCTTGCCCTTCTTGGTCACGACATGGACCAGGATCGGGCCGTTCTGCGCGTCGCGCACATTCTCCAGCACGGGAATCAGGTGATCGAGATTGTGGCCGTCGATCGGACCCACATAATAGAAGCCCATCTCCTCGAACAGCGTGCCGCCCGTCACCATGCCGCGGGCATATTCCTCGGCGCGCCGTGCCCCCACTTCCATCGGCCGCGGCAGCAGATGGGCGATCTTCTTGCCCAGCTTGCGCAGGCCCCGATAGGAGGGACTGGAAACCAGCCGCGCCAGATAGGCGCTCATCGCGCCGACCGGCGGGGCGATCGACATGTCGTTGTCGTTGAGGATGACGATCAGCCGCGCGTTCATCGCGCCGGCATTGTTCATCGCCTCATAGGCCATGCCGGCGCTCATCGCGCCGTCGCCGATCACGGCGACCACATTGTTGCTCTCGCCCTTCTGGTCGCGCGCCACCGCGAAACCGAGGCCGGCCGAGATCGAGGTCGAGGAATGTGCCGCGCCGAACGGGTCGTAGACGCTCTCGGCGCGCTTGGTGAAACCCGACAGGCCGCCGCCCATGCGCAGCGAGCGCATGCGGCTGCGCCGCTGGGTGAGGATTTTGTGCGGATAGGCCTGGTGGCCGACATCCCAGATCAGCCGGTCGCGCGGCGTGTCGA
>JAATGL010000070.1 GCA_015654705.1 Alphaproteobacteria bacterium
GGCCCTCAATCACCAGACCGCTAAGATGATACCCGACGGGTCGTGGTCACCGAAGTAGTTGCGGTTGGCCCTCAATCACCAGACCGCTAAGATGCCGCGTATATTCAATGTAATCGTCAACGAGTTGCGGTTGGCCCTCAATCACCAGACCGCTAAGATTCGCGCCGCCTGCGGCCGCCGAAGCGCAGCGTTGCGGTTGGCCCTCAATCACCAGACCGCTAAGATTACGCGGAGAACATCCAATGAGCACGCACGGTTGCGGTTGGCCCTCAATCACCAGACCGCTAAGATTTCTATCCCAACGTCGCGCAGTGGAACTCTGTTGCGGTTGGCCCTCAATCACCAGACCGCTAAGTGACTGTTTGAAAATTCCAGTTTCATGCCGAAAAACGGTGCCGTAAGCCATTGATTTGACTCGGCTAATTTACAGTACAAAACATGAACATCGTAGCGCGGCGGCCCTCGGGTATCTCGCTTGAGAACATGTCGGATAGACGCTGCCGACCGTGCTGCCCGAAGCGGTGGATACGCCGGTTCCCACTTCGCCGATTTGCGAAACATAGCGCACCGTTGCTTGCGCATTGGCGGAAGGTGCGCTTTGTGCCTGCGCGCTCCAGCCCCAGCCGCCGTCGGTCGGCGGCGTCTGGGATGCGTTGACATAGGCACCGATGTGATTGCCGTTCTCGTTCATGCCGCCGTCCACGATCAGTCCGTCGGACGGCGAAATCGTCACGCCAAGCATGAAGCCGAAATTGCCGGTCCCGGCAACCGAGTGAAAAGCGCTGGCGTGAGCAGTCCATCCTTTGGAGATCGGATAGGCCCAGCTCGCCGTCACGATGTCGATGTCATCGGACAGTCCGTAATCGGTCATATCAGGCCCCTGGCGAAACGTTCTCTGCGAATAGTAGTTGAGGCCCAAGGTCCCGAGATCCTGGCTGTTCCAGCCCGCGCCGATCTGAAGACTGCGCCGGAGCGCCGGATCGCCGGCAACGCTGGCGGTGTCGCGGAAATCGTCCATGCTTTGCGTAACCGATGCGAACAGGAAATACGGACCGGCCTGGCGTTCCAGGCTCGCGCGGACCTGTCTGCCGTCATGACCGCCGAGACTGGAATCGTCGAGCGACATATCGAGCACGGCAAACTCGCCGAGCTTCGCGACCAGACCGGCTCCGATCTCCACGACGCCCTGCGCGGCGGCGGCGCGTCCCTCCACCGTCAGCCAGCTGTTCAGTCCGCGGCGTACCAGTCCCTGCGCGAACGGCTCGGTATAGCGGTCGTCCGTCTCGCCGAAATTCTCGCGCAGCCAGCCGCCCTCGAGCGCGTAGGAGGTCAATCCCGGCGCCAGAAGCTGGTCGGTTGCGTAGAACGAGAAGTTCTGCACCGTCTGCCGCCCCAGCGCGTCGCTTACCACCAGCGAGACCTGGCCCTCACCGTTCACGAAAGGCAGTTGCGCGACGGAAAAAGGTCCAGCCGGCGTCGGCTCCGACAATTGGCGCACGCCGTCGAGATAGAGATCGACGGTCGACGGCACCTAGGCGTTGCCTTGAAGCCAGGCATCGGCTGCGTGATCAGATCGGGGCGGATGGAAAAGTCCGTGGCCAAACTGAAACCTACTGCGCGCACCGGCCTGCTCCATGGAAGACTTGCGGCGATGAAGTCTCCCACGGTCCATGTTTGAAGCGAGTCCGATTCGTCATGGATCAGCCCCGTGTCCAGACGGCGAAACGTCGTGCCGCGGTCCGCCGACGGACCGAAATACCAGTCGGAATCGAAGATTCCAGGCGGCCCGAATGCCCGCGCCTCGAGATTGCCGGAGGTCTGGAGCGCCCCGTTGATCGGCGACGCGAGCGCGATGCCGTAATTTATCAGCGCGCCGTAAGCCGCCTTGTCCGGAGGTCCGGGATAAGGCCGGTCACCGATCAGGTTGCGCTTCAGCGAGGTTTCGTCAGCCTGGATGGCCAGTATTTGCTTGTCCGCCTGAAAAACGAAATGCACGCCGGGCAGCAGCGCGAGATCGATGCGGGCATCAGGATGGTCTGTGAGGGCGCGCGGAACGATCAATCCGATATGGTCGAGATCGCTCGCCATGGCGGTGAAGCGATCGCCCTGCCGATCGAAGCTGACGATCAGTCCCGTGGGATATCCGTTGACCGTCACCTCCGCGAAGACCGTATCGGCCTTCGCATGCGACGCGATCGCGCCGGTCAGCGCCAACACGATCAGGAGCGCCAACCCGCGCATGCATCACGGCGACGTCAGGGGAACTGACTGGTGGATATCTCCCTGTTCCGTATGGGCCGATATTTCGAGCGCCGTACCGTGGAAGGGGAAGCTCCACACATGCCGGTCGCCGGCAAGCACGTAGCCCGCCAGCCCGGCGGCGATCATATGATCGCGCCCATTTTCGCGATAACCGAGATCGCTGACGCGCGCGCGTGTTGCACCGTCGTTGCTGGCCGTCAGTGCCAGCTGCCCCGCGCGCATGCTTGCCGTCCACAAAAGTGCCGGCGAGCCGGCCGGGCGCGTGCCTTCGACAAAGACCGGGATGACCAGCCGCACCGGCAACATGATCTTGCCGGCGCGCGGCGGCGGCGGCAACTCGTCGACGAAAAGCCTGTAGGCGGTTTCCTGCGCGGCACGCGGCGTCTGCACGACCATGCGGACGATCTGTGCCGCTCCCGGCTCTATCGTGAAAATCGCCGGGCTGAAACCGATGTCCTGGGTCGGTTCATAGACATCCGATTCGCCGCCATGCCATCGGAACAGCCGCGCCTGGACGCGCACGGGCTCCGCGCTCGGATCCACAACGGTCAGGGCATGAGCGTCCTGGCCGGCGTGAAGGACGATCGTGGTCTGGCTGACGGTGATGCCATTGGCGCCCGCCGGCATGGGGCAGGCGGCCGCCAGCATCGCCAGGACCGGCGTGACCCGCTGCGCAATTGATCCCCGCATGGCGGATCAGAAATAGACGGTGATGGTGGCGTTATCGACGTAGTTGCCGACCACCGGATTCTGGCCGTCCAGTATCTCGCCGAAGACCGGAACGACGACCGGCGTCTGTCCCTTGCCCACGCCGTTCACGCGCTGCGAGACGATGGCATCGCCGAAGCGATCATTGCCGGTCAGGCTTTTATAGAGCTCATAAGCGAGATAGTCGTTGGATGAGTCGTTCTTCATCCGCCGCTGCCCGCCCTGGGCATAGGTTCCGTCGTCGATGCCGACCTGGAACGGCGTACCCTGCGTGCAGGTCACATTGATGTTGGTCTGTGGCCGCTGTCCACCGCTGCCGCTGAACCCGACTTGTCCGAAATCGAGCGTGTTGCCTACGACCGAACAGATACCGGGAACGGTCGCCTGGATGCGGAGATTTGCTGTCGTTGTGGAGGCATATGCTCCGCTCAAAGAGCCGAGCAGCGCCGAGACAAGAGCGATACGAGCGAGATTCATGGCGTTTCCTTTCAACTTGCCGAATTGGAATTCTCGTTTAGATAGAGATATTCCACCCAAACGCCGAGCGGGAACTCCGGTTGCGAGATCCGGCATCGAAGATGGGGCCAATTATAGCGTTTGGTAAAAAATTCGCTGCATGTCGCAATGCAATTTAAAAAAATGATTCATAATTTCTGTTCGAGAGAGAAAGCACCAATGCGCGGAAAATCGATGGTCTAGGATAAACCCTCGATCCGTCCGTTCGCGTAGATGTGGATGCGATACGCGGCGGGTCCGCGCGGCAGGCCGGGCATCATCACCAGGTCGCCGCAGAGCGCGACGACAAATCCGGTACCGGCACACCCGTGTACATACTCGCGGCTGCTGCCGGTCGTTTAGTGCTTGGCGGAATTGTAGCCGTCGGTCAGCGTGCGGAGGAAGGCGATGATGTCCTGGATTTCCTGTTTGTTCAGCGCGGGCTGATCGCCGGGGTGACGGTTAAACGGGGCGTCGGCGGTGTCCACGTTGCTCTGATATTGTGCCGGCAGGTCGTCGTACTTGGCCACTTTTCCGCTCGCATCCTTCGAATAGAAGCGCTCCGGCTGCAGATCGCGGTTCACATACCAGTCCAGAACCTCATCCAGCGTGTGGAACGCGCCGTTGTGGAAGAAAACCTTCCGCGTCGCGGTGTTGCGCAGGCTGGGCGTCAGGAACATGCCGCAATACTGGACCTGGTCGTGCATATCCGTGCGGTATGGACCGCAAATGCCGAGGTCGTAATAGGCGGGATCGTGGTTCGCCGGGATTGTCGCGTTGCGCGGTACGCCCAGGGCTTCGTACTGGAAATCGGTGAACAGGGGCGGCAGGCCGTCCTGCGTCGGCTTGTCGAGATGGCAGGCGGCACAATTGCCCTTCGCCGGATCGTTGAACGCGAGATAGCCCCGCACTTCGGGAGCGGTGAGGCGCGACTTTCCTTCCAGCCACGCGTCGTATTTGCTGGTGAAGGGATGAAAGCTCGGGTCCTCGATCTGATAGCGGGCGATGGCGAACATCGCCTCCGCCATCAGCAGCCGCCCGTCCTTGAAAATGTTGGGGCCGAACAAGCCGCGGAAGTCGTTTGCATAATCCGCCTGTTCGATCTGCTTGGCCACCGCTTCGGGCGCGCTCGCCGCCATTTCCGCCGGATTGAGCAGGGGCACGCTCGCCTGCTGCTGCAACGTATCGACACGCCCGTCCCAGAACAGGCCGCCCTGCGGCACCAGATTGACGGCCGCGGCCTGCGGCGCCTGCGCGGTCTTCAGAACCTTGTCATGCGTCGCAGCCGTCTGCGCCTGTTGCTGCAGGGTTGCCGCCGCGTCGTTGTCGCCCGAACTCGTATCCGGTCCGATGGCGAAGGACGGTTGCCGGTAAAGATAGCGTAGCGACGGCACGGCGCGGAACCCGGCCGTATGCATGTCGTGCCCGCCGATCATCACGGAAATTTCGCCCGGCGGCCCATAGGCATGGGCGGCGTCGTGGCAGGAGGCGCAGGCCATTTGACCGGAGCCCGAGAGTCTTGGGTCATAAAACAGCTTCCGCCCCAATTGCGCCATGGCCGAGAGCGGCCGGGCCGGCGGAATGTTCAGCTTGGCGGGGTGCGGATTGACCCCCTTCGCCAATAGGAGGGAATCGGCGTGCTGGGCTGGTGTCCCAACGGGGCTCGGCGCGGCAGCCGCCATGCCCATCGCAAGAACGCCGATTACAAGGGCCCCGACCGTCATCGACAGCCGGCGGCGCCTTCCTCTGGCAAAGCGCAAATCAATCACTGCGTCGTCTGTCCCAGGTCTCGATTGATACGGATCGGAAGCGGATTTTTTGTCGAAAAAATACCGGTACGCATCCCCGTAAAGGGATGCGTACCGGGTGTCAGGATCGGCCGCAAGGCGCGGCCGCTGTCGGCATTAAGTCAGACTAGTTCTTCTTGACCAGGGACGCCGTCTGAACTCCGGTACGCGGATCCAGATAGAGATCGGGCGTCTGCTTGGGGGCCGTGAAGTCGAACATGTCCATGATGCTGCCGGTGGTCTCGTCAAACGAACCTTGGCCGAGACGCGCGCCTGCCAGCCAGTTGTCCTCGATGAACTTGACGACCGAGGCCTGGGTGATCGGCGTGTGACTGACGTAGTTCTTCTTGGCGTATTTCGAGATCACCAGGAACGGGATGCGGACGCCGGGGCCGCAACGACCGTTGACCGGCTGACCGTTCACGCCGTTCTTCTGCGTGCCGGTGCCGCAAACGCTGGTGCCGTTCAGCAGGTCCGCCGTGCTGTAGGACGCGCTGGTGGGTGCCGCATAGGAGTGATCGTACCAACCGTCGGAATCGTCATAGGTGACGATCACGGCGGTATCGTTCAGGCGATGCTTCTGCTGCAGGAAGTTGATCAGAGTGACCAGGAAGTACTGTTCGTCCGCGGGATCGGAATAGCCGGCATGGCCGTCCTGATAGGCGGGCGCCTTGATGTAGGAGACGGCCGGGAAATTGCCCGCCTGAAGCGCGGCATAGAAGTCGTTCAGGTCATACTCGTGATTGGCGGGATCGAGCGTCTTGGTGTGGGGAATGTAGGTATGCCCAATCGCTGCGACAGAGCTCGGCCGGGCATGGGTGGCGTTGGCCGTGGACTGGTAATACTGGAACCAGGCGTGGTGCGGAATGTAATCGGCTTCGTTCACGCCAGTATAGGTCGAAAGGGTCGAGCGGGCGCAGTTGGTCGTGCCGTTTTTGTTGGTCAGCGAGAGATTGAAGCCGCCCATGAAGCTGCCCCAGGTGACGCTCGCCGCGTTCAGCAGATCGCCGATGTTCTTGCCGGCCATATAGGACGTGTTGGTGGTGCTGGAGCAGACGTCGTTGGCGGGATCGACGTCGTTGATCATCGTGTAGCCGCCCTGGCCATCGGGCACGTAGTAGCTGGTCTTATTGTTGGTATCGAGAATGATCTGCATGCCGTTGGTCTGGCCCGAGACGGCTTCGATCGCGCCGGGGGTCGACGGACCGTAACCGTCGGTGCGGGCGTTGTCGCTCATGGCGAAGTTCTGGGCGTAGTTCCAGAAGGCGGAGACGGTGTTGCCGTCATAATAGCCCATGACCTGGCCCGTGGTTCCGAACGCGCCGGTTCCACCGGCCGTGCCGGCACCGGTATAGAGCGGGAACAGGTCGGCGGCGCCGTTGTCCTCGGCCTGCTGCTCCGGGGTGTAGCTGTGATTCTGGTCCGCCGTGGCCACCTGGGTGGCATCCAGACGGAACGGATTGGACGCACCGGCGCCATTCGCCGTGTTCAGGTTCGGGTTGTTGGTCAGAAGACCGGCATTTTCGACAGTGTTGATGTCGGTTTGCGTGTTCTTCTTGGCATGGAACGCGGGTTCGCCGATCGGGTTGGTCGCGTGGGGATAGGTCGCGAAATAGTGATCGAACGAGACGTTTTCCTGATAGATAACAATGACGTGCTTGATCGGGGTCGCAGTGGTCGCTGCGGCATTGGCAAGCGTGTACGAGCCCGCCGTCAGTGCCGTGGCGCTCATGAGCACCGAAAAGATTCGGGAAAGTTTCATTGTGTTGCCCTCTAGGGTTTCCGGAAAGTGAGGTTAGCCGCCGCCTTCGCTGAATTCGGGACGCAGACCCGTGCACCAAGGTCATCAGAAGGTGGCGGAGACCGGGGTTCTAGCGGGGTTGGTTGATGGTTTGGCGACCTAAACTTTGCGGTTTGACGGCAGTTTTATGTCAGTTTTATAAACGGCGGCCGCTATGAGAGGACGAGTGGCGCGAGAGATTGGCCAGCGCTGTCGATCCATGTTGGATCGACGCGACCTTAGGGTAGGGGGCCGACTGGGCGAGCATGCTTGAAATCTACGTCGATGCCGATGCCTGTCCGGTGAAAGCCGAAGTGGAGAAGGTGGCCGGCCGTCACGGCCTTCATGTGCATATCGTCAGCAATGGCGGCATTCGTCCGCGCCCGGAGCCGCTGATCCACTCCGTCGTGGTCGCAGAGGGCGCCGACGCGGCCGATGACTGGATCGTCGATCATATCGAAGCCGGCGATATCGCCATCACCGCCGATATTCCCCTCGCCAGCCGCTGCCTGTCCAGGGGCGCGCGGGTTCTTCGACCCAACGGCGAACCTTTCACGCCGGACAATATCGGCGTGGCGCTGGGGATGCGGGAATTCCAGCGCCATTTGCGCGAGGTCTCCGGCAACCCGACCCATAATGCCGGCTTTACCGCCAGGGACCGCTCCCGGTTCCTCAATGCGCTCGAAAACGACATTCAGGCGATCAAGCGCGGCAGATAGATAAGTAAGAGTGGGCACATCCCGCCGGTGGTTCGGCCCGGCACATGGCGTCGCGAAGGGCCGGCCCCGACCGATGAAACTCGACAGACATATTTGGAATACTCGTTAGGCCGCCCCGGAAAACGTCCCTAGAAAAGGGCGAGAAATTTGGGGTATGCCATGAGCGGAAGACGGCATTTGAGGCTTGGCAACATGGTGACCGGTGCCGGTCACACATGGTCGGAGTGGCGCCATCCGAAAGCCGAGCCCGGCGCCAGCACGAACTTCCAGTTCTATAAGAGGCGGGCGAAAATACTCGAACGCGGAAAGTTCGACTTCGCGTTCATCGCGGACAGCGTGTCCATCAACGAAAAATCCAGCCCGCATTATCTCAACCGGTTTGAGCCCCTTACGATCCTGTCGGCGCTGGCATCGGTGACGGACCATATCGGGCTCGTCGCCACCATCACCTCGACCTACACCGAACCCTACAACCTCGCCCGCCAGGTGGCCTCTCTCGATCATATCAGCGGCGGACGCGCGGGCTGGAACATCGTCACCTCATGGCTGGAGGGGAGCGCCGCCAATTTCGGCAGGGCCGAGCACCTCGCCCATGACGTCCGCTACCGCCTGGCGGCGGAATATCTCGACGTTGTGAAGGGGCTTTGGGATAGCTGGGAGGACGGTGCCTTTATATACGACAAGGAAAGCGGCGTCTTCTTCGACCCCTCCAAGCTGAACACGCTGGGTCACAAGGGCGAATTCCTTTCGGTCAAAGGGCCCTTGAACATCGCGCGTTCGCCGCAGGGCCAGCCGGTCATCTTCCAGGCGGGCGCGTCGGACGATGGCCGCAGCTTCGCCGCAAAGCATTCGGACGCCATCTTCGTCGGCGGCGAGGACCTCGCGGAAGCCCAGGCCTATTATGCCGACGTGAAATCCCGGGCCGTCGGTTTCGGCCGCGACGCCGACAAGCTGTTCATCCTGCCTTCGGCGAGCCCCATCGTCGGCGGCACCGAGGCCGAGGCGCACGCGCTCTGGGAAGAACGCGCGTCGCTGGCGTCGATCGAATCGGCCCTGGCCATGCTTGGCCGCGGCTTCAACGATCACGATTTCAGCGTCTACGACCTGGACGCGCCGTTCCCCGACGTCTTCGGCCGCGGCGTGAACAGTTCGCAGTCCGCCACCGTCAAGATCCTGAAGGCGGTCAAGGAGGAAAACCTGACGCTGCGCCAGGTCGCCCGCCGCTTCGCGACGCCGAAGGGAGAATTCGTCGGAACGCCGGAGCAAATTGCCGACCGGTTCGAGAAATGGTTCGAGAGCCGCGCCTGCGACGGCTTCGTGCTCATCGAATCCCTGCCCAACCAGATCGAGGCTTTCGTCGACCACGTCGTGCCGGTCCTGCAGAAGCGCGACCTGTTCAGGACCGACTATACGGGCAGCACCTTCCGGGAGCATCTTGGACTGGACATCCCGCCCAACCGATTCACCGCCCAGAAATCAAATCGTTCGGCCGCTTGACCCGTTGAGCAGCCCGGCACGTCGCGATCCCGGAATGATCTGCCGTCGGGCTTCTGCGCGAACGTTGGCTTCTGGCCGAAAGGACTGAGCGATGGGTGGCGTGGATATACGTCAGGACGGCCAGACGACCATCTTTACCCTGAACAGGCCTGCTGCCCGAAACGCCATAAACGTGGAAATGGCGGAGGCGCTGCATCGCGGATTCGCGGCGTTCGATGCGTCCGACCAGAAGGTCGCGATCATCACGGGAGCGGGCGAATATTTTGCGAGAGGCGCCGACCTGACCGACGCGCCGACGATCTGGAAGGTTTATCCGACGCTGGGGCTCAGGACCGACAAGCCCGTCATCTGCGCCGTCAACGGTTTGGCGCTTGGCGCCGGTTTCATCATCGCCCTGCTGAGCGATCTCTGCGTCGCCAGTGAAAACGCGGTGTTTCATTACCCCGAGGCGCAGATCGGCGTTTCGATGGGCGGGATCGTGACCCTCGCAGCGCGGATCCCGCACAAGCTGGCGATGGAGGTGATGCTGCTCGGCCGGCCGGTTTCCGCCCGCCGCGCCCGGGAGATGGGGTTCGTCAACCAGGTGGTTCCGCACGGACAGCAACTCGAGGCGGCGCTCACAATGGCGCGCGAACTGGAGGGCATGGCGCCGCTGGTTCTGAAGATGCTCAAGCGTTTCGTGACGGAGCACACGCTTGCCCAGTCTCCCTATGAAAAAGTGGCCCGCATCCAGCGCGAAATCGAGGTCGTCTCCACCAGCGAGGATTGGGCGCACGGCACGGCCGGCTTCCTGGAGGATCGTTCGATCGTTTTCAGCGGGCGGTAAACGAAGCAGCCGAGCCGGATCGGCCCGCGCAGCATGGTGCCGTCACGCGATCTGCCGTAGCACATCCAGACGCAGGGGAAGGGCTTCACCCAGCCAGAGCGCGTGATTGGCGTGATCCTCGTAATCGTCGCCCGTCAGCGGATGAACAAGGATGCTGAGGCCGGCCCGGTTGAGCATCAGCCACGGCACGAGGACCGCGAATATCTCCCGCGCAAACGCGACCTGATACATGGCGATGGGATGGGGCCCGACCGGCACGTCATGCCGGCGGCCGAGCGTCACCGGAAAGCGGCTGTCAAGTTCCTGCCGCAGGCGTTCGGCCACCGGCCGGGTTTGATGGGTATAATAGACATGGGCATGGTAGCCCTGGATGGCGGGGTTGTCGGCATGCACCGGCCTATCCATGCCGCCCATCCGTTTTGAAGAAGCGATTTTCCGGCCTGGGAAGTCCCAGATGGTCCCGCAATGTATGCCCCTCATAGTCGCGGCGGAAGATGCCGCGCCGCTGAAGCTCCGGCACGACCTTATCGACGAAGTCCGTCAGCCCACCGGGGACATAAGGAAACATAACATTGAACCCGTCGCAGGCCTCGCCGTCGAGCCATTCTTCCATACTGTCGGCGATGGTCGCGGGAGAGCCGACGAAGGATAGTCCGCCAAAAGCGCCCACCAGGCGGGCGAGCTGTCGGACAGTGAGGTTCTCGCGCCGGGCACGATCGATCAGCGCCTGCCGACCGCTCTTGCTGGCATTGCTTTCGGGGATGTCGGGCAGGGGCCCGTCGAGATCGAAATGCGAGACGTCGGTGCCCAGGCGCATGGAAAGATTGGGAAGGCCGCTGTCGGGATGGACCAGGCTGTCGAGCAGATTTTTCTTGCGCTGGCCGTCCGCATCGCTGTCGCCCACCACGACCAGCGCACCGGGCAGCACCTTCAGATGGTCCCGCGGCCGGCCCAGCTTATCGAGGCGCCCTTTCACGTCGGCATAAAAGGCCTTCGCATCCGCCATCGTGCTGCCGCTGGCGAAGATCACCTCGGCGGTCTCGGCGGCGATCTGGCGCCCGGCCTCCGAGGCGCCGGCCTGGACGATGACCGGCCAGCCCTGGACGGGGCGGGCGATGTTGAGCGGGCCGCGCACCTTGAAGAACTCGCCCTGGTGATCGAGCACATGCAGCTTCTCCGGATCGAAGAAGACCGCGTTGTCGACATCGCGGATGAACGCATCGTCGGCCCAGCTGTCCCACAGCCCGATCACCACGTCGAAAAACTCGCGGCCGCGGCGGTAGCGGGTGGAATGCTCGACGTGCTCCTCCAGGCCGAAATTCCAGGCCTCGGTCGGATTGCCGGAGGTGACCAGGTTCCAGCCGGCGCGGCCACCGCTGATATGATCAAGCGACGCGAATTTGCGCGCGATGTGATAGGGCTCGTTGTAGGTGGTCGACGCGGTGGCGACCAGACCGATGCGCTCGGTCACCACCGCGAGCGCGGGCAGCAGGGTCAGCGGATCGAAGGAAGTCACCGTGGCGCTGCGCTTGAGCGCCGCCATCGGCATGTTGAGCACCGCCAGATGATCGGCCATGAAAAAGGCGTCGAACTTGCCGCGCTCCAGGGTCTGGATCAGCTCCACCAGCCGCTTGA
>JAATGL010000134.1 GCA_015654705.1 Alphaproteobacteria bacterium
ATGGTCTCGCTCGCCCGCGCGATCGGGTTGGTCAGGTAGTAATCGGCGATCGGGCTCGCCAGCGGAACGCTTGTCTCCAGCGGCCCCTCGGTGCCGAGCGCGGTCCAGATCGCCGGATCGGCGCCCTGGTGCACGGGAGCCTTGCCGGTTTCGGCGAAATGCGGCGCGTCGGCGACGATCGCCTGGCGCAGCGCCGCGAGATTGTCGTAAGGCAGGCGCCGGCCCAGCACGTCGGACAGCGCCCGCAGGATCGCCCAATCCTCCTTCGCCTGGCCCGGCGGAAACGCGGCGCGTTCCGCGCGCTGCACCCGGCCCTCGAAATTGGCGTAGAGGCCTTCCTTCTCGGTGTAGGCGGCGCCGGGCAGCACGACATCGGCATTGTGCGCGCCGGCGTCGCCATGGCTGCCCTGATAGACCACGAAGGCGCGGCCCAGATGGCCGACATCGAATTCGTCGGCGCCGAGCAGATAGACGAAATCGATCTCGCCCTTCTGCGCGCCGTCGACGATGCCCGCCACGTCGCGGCCGCCCTCGCCCGGCACGAAGCCCAGATCGAGCGCCGCGACGCGCGAGGCCGCGATGTGCAGGACGTTGAATCCGTTCCAGCCGCCGTCCGCCGGCGATCCTGCCGGGCCGATCATGCCGCTGTCCGACGCGATCTTGGCCGCCAGCTTCAGGATCGCGGCGCCGTCCGCGCGCGCGACGGCGCCGGGGCCCAGGATCAGCATCGGCCGCTTGGCATCCTTCAGGACCGCCGCGAAAGGATGGCTCCCATTGGCGATGCCTTCGAGCACATCGACGCCGGCGCCCAGCTGCTCGACCGGATAGGTCAGGTCGACCGCCGCGCCGATATTGGCGACCTTCAGCGCGCTGCCGAGCCAGGTCTTGCGGATGCGCGCATTCAGCACCGGCGCTTCCCAGCGCGGATTGCAGCCGATCAGCAGCAGCGCGTCGGCCGCCTCGACGCCGGCGATGGTCGTGTTGAAAAGATAGGACGGACGCGCAACCGCCGCGAGCTTGGCGCCGTCCTGCCGGCAATCGAGACTGACGACGCCGAGCGCCGCCATCAGGTCCTTCAGCGCCTTGATCTCCTCCGCCGCGGCGAGGTCGCCGACGATCGCGGCCATCCGCTCCGGCTTGGTCGCGGCGACGCGCGCCGCGATGGCGGCGAAGGCCTCCGGCCAGCTCGCCGGCTGCAGCTTGCCGCTCTTTCTGACATAGGGCCTGTCGAGGCGCTGGCGGCGCAGGCCGTCGCAGGCATGGCGCGCCTTGTCCGAGATCCACTCCTCGTTGATCTCTTCGTTGAGGCGCGGCAGCACGCGCATCACCTCGGGCCCGCGCGCGTCGACGCGGATATTGCTGCCCTGCGCGTCCCTCACGTCGATAGACTCGGGCTTGCGCACTACCCACGGCCACGCTTTGAAGGCATAGGGCTTGGAGGGCAGCGCCCCCACCGGGCACAGATCCACCAAATTGCCCGACAGTTCGGAGCCGAACGCCTTTTCCAGATAGGTGGTGATCTCCATGTCCGCGCCGCGGCCGGTGGCGCCCAGGTCCGGCACGCCCGCCACTTCGGTGGCGAAGCGCACGCAGCGGGTGCACTGGATGCAGCGGGTCATGATGGTCTTGACCAGCGGGCCCATATACTTGTCTTCGACGGCGGGCTTTTTCTCGTTGAAGCGGTGGAAGGCGGCGCGGCCATAGCCCATCGCCTGGTCCTGCAGGTCACACTCGCCGCCCTGGTCGCAGATCGGGCAGTCCAGCGGATGGTTGATCAGCAGGAATTCCATCACGCCCTCGCGCGCCTTCCGCACATAGGGCGACTTGGTATTGATTTTCGCCGGCGTGCCGTCGCGGTTGGGCATGATGTCGCGCACCTGCAGCGCGCAACTGGCCTGCGGCTTCGGCGCGCCGACCCATTCGACCAGGCACATGCGGCAATTGCCGGCGACCGACAGCCGCTCGTGATAGCAGAAGCGCGGAATCTCGGCCCCCGCCATCTCGCAGGCCTGCAGCAGCGTGAGGCCGTCCTCCGCCTCGATCTCCCTGCCGTCGACGATCAGTTTGCGCGAGGGCATCACATCATCTTCCCGGATGCGCGTCGGCGAGTTCCAGACGACGCTCTATGCGTTCGAGGCGCTCTTCGACGCGATCGATACGGCGGTTGACCCCCGCGACTCCCGCTTCCACGGCCGAAATTCGAATTTTGACGTCGCGGAAATCCTCTCGCACATCGCGAAACTCTCCGCGCACCTCGCTGAGAACGCTCTCGAAGCGCCTGAGATATTGCAGGACGATGTTGTCGGGTTCGTCGGCCACGATCAACCTTCCTTCCGCTGTCGTAGCGTCGCGGCGCCGGCGGGCTGGGCGATGGCGGGCGAGACGAACATCAGAGCATGCCGTTGCTGTTGGCCGATTTCTCGGGAATGGGCTGCACCACGTCCCAATGCTCGGCGATCTTGCCGTTCGCGACGCGGAAGATGTCGACGGCGACGAAGCCGCGGTCGCCCGGCTTGATCTTGGAGGTGTAATGCACCGCGACCAGGTCGCCGTCGGCGATCCATTGGCCGAAGGTCATGGTGGCGTTCGGGTTGGCGGCATAGAAATCCTTGAAGAACTTTCGCATGGGCTCCGCACCGGTCGCCGCCATCGGATTGTGCTGGATGTAGCCGGGATCGAAATATTTATCGACCGCCTCGTCGACCTTGTGCTGGATGAACAGCAGGTCGAGCGCTTCCATCACCATCTTCTTGTTGGCCGCCGGATCGGCCTGCGCCGCGGTGGCGAGGCAGGCGAGCCCCGCGACCAGCGCAACGATCGTCTTTTTCATCGTGCCCTCCCTTGTCATTCGGCGGCCTCTTTGCGGGCCGTCATGCGCCGCTCCATCTCGGGGCGGAAATGCCGGATCAGTCCCTGGATCGGCCACGCCGCCGCGTCGCCCAGCGCGCAGATCGTGTGGCCTTCCACTTCCTTGGTGACTTCCTGCAGCAGGTCGATCTCCGCAGGCGTCGCATCGCCCACGGTCATGCGCTTCATCACCCGCCACATCCAGCCGGTGCCCTCGCGGCAGGGCGTGCACTGGCCGCAGCTCTCATGCTTGTAGAAATAGGCGAGCCGCGTGATCGCCTTCACCAGGTCGGTGGATTTGTCCATCACGATCACGGCGGCGGTGCCGAGCCCCGACTGCACGTTCCGCAGCGAATCGAAATCCATCAGCACGTCGTCGCAGATCGATTTGGGCAGCAAGGGCACCGAGGCGCCGCCGGGGATGATCGCCAGGAGATTGTCCCAGCCGCCGAGCACGCCCCCCGCGTGTTTCTCGATCAGCTCGCGCAGCGGAATACCCATCTCCTCTTCGACGTTGCAGGGTTTGTTCACGTGGCCGGAGATGCAGAAGACCTTGGTGCCGGTGTTGTTGGGACGGCCGATGCCGGCAAACCATTCGGCGCCGCGGCGCAGGATGGTCGGCGCCACCGCGATGCTCTCGACATTGTTGACCGTCGTGGGGCAGCCATAGAGCCCGACATTGGCGGGGAACGGCGGCTTCAGGCGCGGCTGGCCTTTCTTGCCTTCCAGGCTTTCCAGCAGCGCCGTCTCCTCGCCGCAGATATAGGCGCCGGCGCCGTGATGGACGTAGCAGTCGAAATCCCAGCCATGGATGTTGTTCTTGCCGATCAGCCGGGCTTCATAGGCCTCGTCGACCGCGCGCTGCAGCGCCTCGCGCTCGCGGATGAACTCGCCGCGCACATAGATATAGCAGGCATGGGCGCGCATCGCGAAGGACGCCACCAGGCAGCCTTCGACCAGCATGTGCGGATCGTTGCGCATGATGTCGCGGTCCTTGCAGGTGCCGGGCTCGCTTTCGTCGGCATTGACGACCAGATAATGCGGCCGCTCCTTCACTTCCTTCGGCATGAAGGACCATTTGAGGCCGGTGGGAAAACCCGCGCCGCCGCGGCCGCGCAGGCCCGACTTCTTCATGATGTCGACGATGCCTTCGGGACCCAGCGCCAGAATGGCCTTGGTATTGTCCCACTGGCCGCGCTTCCTGGCGCCTTCAAGACCGGGATCCTGGAAGCCGTAGAGATTGGTGAAAATACGGTCCTTATCGGCGAGCATCAGGTGGCCGCTCCCGGCGGTTTCTGGACAGGGGCTTCGCGGTCGCTGGCGGCCTGGGTGGGCGCCTTGCCTTCC
>JAATGL010000078.1 GCA_015654705.1 Alphaproteobacteria bacterium
CGCGGCGCCGGCGGCAGGCGCGGCGCCTTCTTCCGCGGCCGGAGCGGAGGCTGCCGCAGCAGCGGCGGCAGCGGCCGCCTTCTGCTCCTCGATGACGCTGGTCGGCGCCACGATCGAGGCGACGGTGAAGTCGGTGTCGCGGCTGGTCGGCACCACGCCTTCGGGCAGCGGGATATCGGTGATGTGCAGCGTGCCGTGGATGTCCAGGGTGGAGAGATCGCCCTCGATATAGTCCGGGATGTTCTCGGCCGGGCAAAGCATCTCGATCTCATGGCGCACGATGTTGAGCACGCCGCCGCGCTTGAGGCCGGGCGAGACTTCCTGGCCCTTGAAGCGCACCGGGACGGCGAGCCGGATCTTGGCGCCTTCGGCCAGCCGCATGAAATCGACATGGACGGGACGGTCGCTGACCGGGTCGAGCTGCACCTGGCGCGGGATGACGCGCTGCTTCCTGCCGGCGACGTCCAGCATGAACAGGGTGGTGAGGAAGCGGCCGGCGCCGACATGGCGCTCCAGCGTGCGCGAATCCACCGCCACGCTCTCCGGCGCCTCGGCGCCGCCATAGACGACGGCCGGAATCTGGCCTTTGCGGCGGGTCTGATAGGCCGGGCCCTTGCCGGTGCCCTGACTCGCCTCGGCGCTCAATTCCAGTATCTGTCGCATGGGAAAATCCTCGGGTTTCCGGCCTTTTCGTCCATTCGTCGGGCCAGGAAAGCGGGGCTTTTAGCGGAAGGATGGCTCTCGCGCAACCGCGCCGTTCAGCCGCGGCTGCGGGCCTCCAGCACGTCCTCGATATAGGCCATGCGGACGAACACGCTGAGCGCCACCGCCAGCGGCGTCGCCAGCACCGCGCCCCACAGCCCGAAGATGATGCCGAAGGCGACGATCGCCAGCAGGTTGACCACCGGCGACAGCGAGACCGCCCAGCGCTGCAGCATCGGCTGGGTGATGTTGCCCTCGATGGTCAGCGCGACGGCGTAGACGATGGCGGCATAGAGCGCCAGCGTCGGGCTGACGCTGAGCGCCAGGAGCACGCCCGGCACGGTGGCGGTGGCCGGCCCGATATAGGGCACGAACACCGAAACCCCGGTCAGGACCGCCAGCGCGAAGGGCAGCGGCACGCCGACGATCCACAGCCCCAGCCCCGTCACGACGCCGACGAACAGCATGTCGAACGCCATGCCGATCAGCCATTTGCGCAGCGCCGCCGCCATCGCGTCCATCATGTGGCCGATGCGCACGCGTCGGCCGGGCGGAAACAGGCGCACCACGCCGCGCACATAGGTCGTGGGGTCTGCCGCCAGATAGATGCCGATCAGCAGGACCAGCAGCGCCTCGCCCATGCCGCCGACCACGCCGCCGGCCAGCGGCAGCGCCTGCAGCAGCGTCTCGCCCGACGGCACCTGGGTGTTGCCCAGCAGGGCCAGGAACCAGCGGCCTTCGGTGTAGGATTGCAGCCAGTGGCGGCCGCTGGCGATGGCGCCGGGGATTTCGTTCAGCAGGGCGGAGAACTGGCCGACCGCCAGCGCGCCGAACACCGCGAAGAAGGCGACCGCCAGGCCCAGCAGGCCGAGCGTGGTGATCAGCAGCGCCACATGATCGGAGACGCGCATATAGCGCGCGATGGGCGCCGACATGTTGCGCAGGATGACGGCAACGACGATGCCGCCGAAGCCCAGCACCAGCACCTGGTTGATCTGCCAGATCGCCACCAGCACGGCGACGATCAGCGCCCCGGCCAGAACCTTGCGGGTGAAATCGCCGATCGAATCCGGGGGCTGCGGCTGGTTGTGCTGGTCCATGGAACGGTTCTGCCCGAGCGGGCGGCTTCGCGCCAGTCCCCGCCGGCGGACGCCTTGGGGTCGCGTGGGTGCCGGCCTGTTGAAGGAGCATGTCGGGCGGGCGTATCACTTTGGCGGCGACCGGGGGATGATCGATGTCCAGACTTCGCGTGGCGGCCTTCGCCATCTCGGCGGACGGCTATGGTGCCGGCCCCGGCCAGAGCCTCGACGCGCCGCTCGGCCGGGGCGGCGAGCAGCTGCACCAATGGTTCTTCCCGACCCGCACCTTCCAGCTTATGGCGCATGGGCGGGACGACGGCGAGACCGGCATCGACGACGATTTCGCCGCGCGCAGCTTCGACAATGTCGGCGCCTGGATCATGGGGCGCAACATGTTCGGCCCGGTGCGCGGCCCCTGGCCGGACGACGCATGGAAGGGCTGGTGGGGGCCCAATCCGCCCTACCACACGCCGGTCTTCGTCCTCAGTCGCCACCCGCGCCCGCCGCTCGAGATGGAAGGCGGCACGGTCTTCCACTTCGTCACCGACGGAACGGAATCAGCACTTGCCCGGGCGCGGCAGGCGGCGGGCGGACGGGACGTGCGGGTCGGCGGCGGCGTCGCCACCGTGCGCGCCTATCTGGAGGCGGGGCTGATCGACGAGCTGCACCTCGCCGTCTCGCCCGTGCTGCTGGGCGCGGGCGAGCACCTGATGTCGGGGATCGATCTGCCGGCGCTGGGCTACCGGATCGACGAACAGGTGCGATCGGACCGGGCGACGCACCTGATCCTGCGGCGGGGCAACGCAGGAGGCTGACAGAGTTTGGAGTCTAGGTCCGGCGGGCCTTGGCCGGCGCGGCGCGCTTGGCGGGCTTTGGCGGCGGGAGGTTGAACGCCCAGGCCTCGCGGATCAGCGCCGTCAATTCTTCGGTCGAGACACGCTCGGTCTGCACGATCACATTGGCCGTCTTGCCCCACATATATTTGACGAAGATCGCGGGATCGGCCTCGAAGAGGAATTCCTTGCGCTCCTCCGGCAGGTTCAGGAAGAGCCCGTCCGGCCGGATGACGGCGAAGATGCGCCGGCTGGTGCGGAACGCCGGCCGCTGCCAATGATCGACCTCCGTCACGCCCTCCAGCGCCAGCGCGATCTTTCGGATGTCTGCCGAACCCGCCATCGCGCCAGCCTAGCCGGCAAACCGCCGCAGGAGAACACCCAGGATGTTGGAGTAGTCGTCGCTCCAGACGCGGAAGCCCGGCGGCGCGGCCACGGGCTTCCACGCGGCGTCCAGCTTCAGGGCGGCCAGGTCGCCGGGGCTTTGCGCCACCACCGCCACTTCGGGCGCGGTCGTGTGGGCCGGGCTCGCCGCATGCGCGGCATGCACGGCTGTCACCAGCCCGTTGGCGGCGGCCGAGGCGGCCACGACATCGGCAAGCTCCAGATTGCGGTTGGAAATGTGGAAGACGATGACGCCGTGGGCGGAAAGTTTCGACCGGTAGAGCGCGAAGGCTTCCCGGGTCAGCAGATGGACCGGAATCGAATCGGAGGTGAAGGCATCCAGCACGAGCAGATCGATGCCGCGCGGCGCATCCTTCAGCGTCAGGCGCGCGTCGCCCAGCGCCAGCGGCGCGTCCGGCGCGCAGGCCGAAAACGAACGGAACAGCGCACGATCCTTCGCGATGCGCGCCATCAGCGGATCGAGTTCGTAGAACGTCCAGGCCTCGCCGGCGCGGCGATAGCAGGACAGCGCGCCGATGCCGAGGCCGACCACCGCGACGCGATGGAGCCCGCCCGCGCGGCGCGCCGCTTCGACCGCGTTGCCGAGCGCCCCGCCGCGATAATAATAGGACAGCGGCGCCGGCATACCCGTCGCTTCCTTGCCATCGGCATCGCGCATGCGCTCGATGCCATGCGTGGTGGTGCCGTGGATCAGCAGGTGATAGTCGCCGCCCGCCTCGGCCAGCACCTTGTAGACGCCGAAGAACGAGCGTCCGCGATAGACGATGTGCTGGCCCGGCGGGAACACCGCGGTCAGCCCGAACAGAACGGCGGCAAGGGCCAGCGCGCGCACCGGCCGGCGTATCAGGACCGGCAGCACCGCCGCGGCCGCAATGACGCCGACCGCGTAGAACTTCAGCGCCCAGGGCGCATCGAACAGATCGAGCAGGACATACGCGACGACCAGCGCCGCCGCGGCGCCAAGCACACTCGCAATCCCCGCGATCCAGGACCTCGCCGCAAGGCCGCGCAGGTCGGGCCGCACCGCGAAGGCCGCGAGAAGCAGCAGCGGATATTCGAGAACGATGTTGAAGATCGCCGGCGCGAGCAGGGCCGTGAAGATGCCGCCCAGGACGCCGCCCAGCGACATCCAGACATAGAATTCGGTCAGCCGCGCCGCTTCCGGGCGGCGGCGGAACAGCAGGGTGTGGCAGATCATCGCCGCCACGAAGAAGGCGGCCAGATGTGCCAGCAGCGACAGGCTCCAGTGCAGCGCCGGGCCCCAGACCAGCAGGAACACGATGATCGCGATGGTGATGGGCTGCGCCGCCAGCAATCCCTTCATCGGGAGCAGCGGCGTGTCGCTGAACGCCAGCACGAAGGTCAGCAGGTAGAGCGCCAGCGGCGCGATCCACAGGAACGGCGCCGAGGCGATATCGGTGGAGATGTGCGCCGTGACCGCGACCAGCAGGCCCGAGGGAATAAGTCCGAGCACCGTCCACGCCAGCCGGTCGCGCCAGCGTGTCGCGCCACGCGCCGTGGCAGCGCTGCCGGTCGGCGGCGTCGCGCGCGTCCCGGAGGAAAGCGCCAGCACGCCGCACGCCGCGACGGCGAAGACGAGCAGCGCGTATCCCAGGGCCCAGAAGCGCGATTGCGCCTGAAGGCCCCAGACGGGTTCGATCGCGACCGGATAGGCGAGCAAGACGGCGAAGGACCCGAGATTGGACGCGCGGTACAGGAAATAGGGATTGCCGGCCTGCGCGGTCCCGGCGAACCAGGCCTGCAGCAGGGGCGCGTTGGCGGCGATCGCGAAGAACGGCAGGCCGATCGAGGCGAGGAACAGCGCGATCAGCCAGAGCGATACGCCGTCCTGCGGCGGCTGGCCGAAGCCATGCGCGATGGCGATGGGCAGGCAGAGGCTCGCCGCGACCAGCAGCGTCAGATGCAGCAGCAGCGCCTTGCGCAGGTCGAGGAAGGACGAGAGCACCCAGGCATAGACATAGCCGGCGAGCAGCAGGCTCTGGAACACCACCATGGCGATCGACCACACCGCCGCCGATCCGCCCAGCACCGGCAGGACCATCTTGGAGAACAGCGGCTCGACGCAGAACAACAGCATCGCCGACAGGAAGCTCGCCGCGGAGAAGACCACGGCGCGCAGCATGGCCCGGTCGCGCCCGCCGCGGTTCGCTGAGACGGCTTGGAGAGAGGTCATGGCCATTCCGATGCGGAACATCCATGCTAGAAGCCGGAAATTAAGACCGCGTTAGCAAAGGGCTGTCCCGCCCTAGTCGAACAGGCTCGACACGCTCTCTTCGTGGTTGATGCGGCGCATGGCTTCGCCGATCAGCGGGGCGATGGAGATGCGGCGGATATTGGTGCATTTGGCGACTTCGTCGGTGGCGGCGATCGAATCGGTGATCACCAGCGATTTGAGCTTGGAGCCCTTGATGCGCGCCACCGCGCCGCCCGACAGCACGCCGTGGGTGGCATAGGCGCAGACGTCCTTGGCGCCTTCGCGCAGCAGGGCTTCGGCGGCGTTGCAGATCGTGCCGCCGGAATCGACGATGTCGTCGATCAGGATGCAGGAGCGGCCCTCGACGTCGCCGATGATGTTCATCACCTCGGATTCGCCGGCGCGCTCGCGCCGCTTGTCGACGATGGCGAGGTCGCCGCCCAGCCGCTTGGCCAGCGCGCGGGCGCGCACCACGCCGCCGACATCGGGCGAGACGATCATCAGATTGTCGTGGCCCAGATAGTCCTGGATGTCGCGCACCATCACCGGCATGGCGTAGAGATTGTCGGTCGGGATGTCGAAGAAGCCCTGGATCTGGCCGGCGTGGAGATCGATCGTCAGCACGCGGTCGGCGCCCGCGCGGGTGATGAGATTGGAGACCAGCTTGGCGGAGATCGGCGTGCGAGGGCCGACCTTGCGATCCTGCCGCGCGTAGCCGAAATAGGGGATCACCGCGGTGACGCGCCTGGCCTACGCGCGCCGAAGGGCGTCGATCACGATCAGCAGCTCCATCAGATTGTCGTTGGCGGGAAAGCTCGTCGACTGAATGACGAAGA
>JAATGL010000193.1 GCA_015654705.1 Alphaproteobacteria bacterium
CGTCGCGCATGCCGACGCCCAGCCGGCGCTTGCCGAAATAATAGCCGACCGGATCGGGCGATTTGTAATCGGTGAGCTGCAGGATGCCCTCGTCCACCGCGGCCAGGGTCAGATAGGCGTCCTCGCCGTCGCCCAGCCCCTTCACGGTCACGGGGATGGTGACGGTCTGGCGCGGCACGATCTTGGCCGGGCCGCCGATCAGCGTGGTCAGCGTGCGCGCCGAATTGTCGACGCCGAGCCAGGCCAGGCCGATGGCGCGCACCGGCTCGTGTCCCGTCGCCTCGTTGAGCGGGCGATAATCGGTCACCAGCACATAGGCGCCCGGTCCCCATTCGGCCGAGACCGGCACGTTGACCGTCGTGCCGCCGGCCGGCGCGTCGATCAGCTGCGAGGAGAACACGCGGTCGCCCGCCACCACGACCAGTGCCTTGCCGTTGGCGGTCGGCTTGATGCTGACGCGCGCGGTCTCGCCGGCGCGGTAGCTCGGCTTGTCGGCGGCGACGGGGATGCGGTCGGGCCGGTCGCCCGAGGCACTGGCCGCCCAGCCGGAATAGAAGCGGTAGGAGCTGGCGGCCTTGGATTTGGGATCGCTGATCGTCAGCCGGTAGGTGCCCCAGGGGAATTGCTGCGCCAGCTTCGCGGCCTGGCCGGCGCCGATCGTCAACTGGCCGGAGGTGACCAGCCGGTCGCGCATCGTCGACTGGTATTTCCAGGTGCCGCTGTCCTGGTACCATTGATAGGACGTGTCCTCGCGCACCCAGGAAAAGGTCAGGCCGGAAAGCGCGACGCGCCTGCCGTCGCCGTCCAGCGCGATCGCCTCGAAGCCGGCGCGCGCGCCCTCCGCCACCGAGCCGCCGTCGAAATCCGGACGGATGCCGATCGCCACGTCGCGCGTGCGCAGCGGGATCTCGACCGTTTTGTCGGTGGTGCGCCCGCCGGGCTCGTGGATCGAGACCTTGACCACGGCCTTCAGCGGCAGCGTGGTGTCCGCCAGGTCGCCGAGCGTGGCGGTGGCCTCGGTGACGCCGGCGGCGTCGGTCTCCGGCACCGTCATCGCGACGCTGACGTCGGAGAAGCTGTCGTCGACGCGGCCGAACTGCCAGCCGGTATAATCCTTGTACGGAGCGTTATCCGCGACGATGCGCGCCTCGCCTTCGCCCGACAGCCCGCTGGCGGGGGCGCCGTAGAGGAAGCGGCTCTCGGCGCGGACCTTGATGTCGCTGTTGGGACGGGCGACTTTGGTTTCGGCAGTCAGCGTCACCTTGAGGCGCTGCGGCACGAAATCCTGCACGTCGAACTGCACGCGGCCGACCGGCGCCGCCTTGGGCGAGGTGTCGACGAAGGCCGCGATCTGCCAACGGCCGTGCGGCGCGCTGGCGCTCAGTTTCAGCGGCCAGGCGGCGGCGCCGGCGGCCAGCGAGGCGCCGGCGATGGTGGTGCGCGCGACCTCCAGCCCGTCGGGCCGCGTCGCCACCAGGGTCAGCGGCGCCGTCACCGCCGCGCCGACGCGGTCGCGCAGCATGGTCGTCGACTGCACCGTCTCGCCGGGGCGGTAGACGCCGCGCTCGGTATAGAGGAAGGCGTCGATCGGGCCCGGCGTCTCGCGTCCGCCGACGCCGCGGTCGGTGAGGTCGAAGGCCGGCCGGCGCAGGTCGAGGAAGCTGAAATCCTGGTCGGCGCCATAGGCCATCACCACCACCGGCTCCTCGCCGCCGGTGGCGCCGAGCAGTCCGGCGTCGAAATCGGCGCGGCCGCTCGTATCCGTGGTGACGGTCGCCAGCTCGTTGTTGTCGCGCGCCACCAGCGCCAGCCTCACATTGGCCAGCGGCTTGGCGCTGGCATAGGAGCGCGCGAACACCGTCATCCCGCCGGCGCCCTGGAACGTGGTCAGCGCGATGTCGGAATCGACCACCCATTGCGCCGCGATGCTGTCGGAATCGTAGGACGTGTCGTCGTCGGTCTTCTTGGCCGCGTCCATCGCCAGCAGCACATAGGCGCCGGGCTTGCGGTCCTTCAGGATGCGGTTGATCGGGATCAGCGTGACGACGGAATCGTTCTTGACCAGCGCCACGTCCATCGTGCCCGACCACACCAGCTTGCCCTGGCTGTTCTCCAGGTCGTTGTCCTTCCAGCTGTAGAGCGAGGTCTGGTCGACCACGCCGCTTTCGATCTGCGACAGGAGCCGGTCGCCGACGCGGATCAGCTTCACCCGCAGCTTCGACACGTTGACCGTCGTCACCGGCACGCCGTCGGCATTGTCGCGCGGCAGCACGATGCCGCCCGAGAAGCGCACGATGGAGGGCTTGTCGCGCAGCTCGACGGGGACGGTTTCCGCCTGGGCCAGCTTCTCGCCGTCGGCCGCCGGCAATCCGCTCTTCAGCGCGACGGTGTAGGTGGTGTTGAAGTCGAGGCCCGAAAGGCAGAGCCGCGCATCCACCACATGGGCGACGACACGGATCTTCGGGTCGATCGAGAAATAATCCTCGTAGTGGGTGCGGCCAGAGGCGTCGAGGTCGCGGGTGAAGACCATGCAGGCCTCGGCCTGCGGCTTGGTGGTGTCGATCTCGACACGGCGGAAGACGAAGTCGGGGCCCCCGGCGACCCTGGCCGGGGTCAGCCCCGTGGTGATGGCGCCGATGCCGCCCGCCAGGCGGTCGAAGATGCCGCCGCCCGACGCCGGGCCGCGCCCGCCCAGCACGTATAGCCCGGCCAGCGCGGCCAGCACGACGACGACGACCACGGCACCGATGACGACGACCCGACGCATGTTTCCCCCGACGTAACGCGCTGCCGAACCCTGAGCCTACGCGTCCGCGGCCATGGCGGCAATTCGACTCGATTTCGAATTCGTTCGGGGTGGCGCGCTTCGAGGCCCGCCTTCGGCGGGCACCTCAGCATGACGCTAATGTGAATTACGTTCCTCCCGTCATGCCGAGGTGCGAGCGTGAGCCGAGCCCCGAAGCACGCACACGCTACCCGTCCGTCCACATGCGCAGCAGGTTCTGGCGCACCAGTTCGAGGCGCACGCGGTTCTGCCAGTCCATCTTGAGGCCTTCCAGCGCGCCGATCTCGTTCAGCTCGTAGAGCTGGGTGCGGCGGTGCTCGTCGGCGATCAGGCTTTCGATGAAGGTGATCGAGACCAGCCGCGTGCCGGCGCGCACCGGGCGAACCTCGTGCAGCATGGTCGAGGGATAGACGATCGCCTCGCCCGGCGCGCCCTTGAACACCACCGGCCGGGTGCCGAGATGGGTGACCAGCTCGCCGCCTTCATAGCTTCCCGGGTCGGCCAGGAAGACGGTGCAGGAAATGTCAGAGCGCAGGCTGACGGCGCCGATCGCCATCAGCGCGGCGTCGGCATGGGCGCCGTATTTCATGCCCGGCTCGTAGCGGCTGAGCAGCGGCGGGGCGATACGCTTGGGGAAGGCGAAATCGCGGAATTCGCGCGAGCGCGCGAAAGCGGCGCTGACGATCTCGGTCGATTCCTTGTATCTCGGATCGCCCGGATCGGCCTGCAGATTGTCCTTGGTGGTGTTGGCCGGATTGGAGAGGCGGCCCTCGACGAAGCGCAATTCGCGGCTCAGCGCGACCAGGCGGGCGACCTCCGCCGGGGTCAGGAGCGCCTTGAGTTCGAGGAACATGGGGGCCTCACTTCGGATTGGGGCAATCGACGCGGCCGGCGGCGAACAGGCATTGCCGCTTCGCCACCCCGTCGGCGTCGAACAGATCGATGGTCCAGCCGGTGTCGGCCCTGGTCATCAGCAGGAAGCCGAAGCCGCTGATCGACACGCCGTCCTTGACGCTGACGCCGGAGCCGCCCTGGAAGACCGCGCCTTTCAGGTCGGCGGGGGCGGAATCGAGCTTGGTGCCGCTGTCGCCCGCCACGATCTGCGGCGGCGCCTTGGCGCTGTAGTTCATCGCCTCGAACGTATGGATGTGGCCCGACAGGAGAAGCTGCACCGGCGCCGGAATGCCGGTGCCGCCGAGCGCATCGATCAGCGTCGCATTGCCGCCCATCGGGATGCCGAGCGGCCCGCTGATCGCGCCCCAGATCGGGCGGTGCAGGACCAGCCAGACCGGCAGGGTCTTGTCGTCGGCCAGCGCCGCGAATTCGCTCCTGTAGGTCGGCACCACGCTGGCATCGACGCTGGTGTCCGGCGCGTTGGCGTCGTCCATCACCATCAGCTTCATGGCGCCCAGCGGCACGGCATAGGGCGCCAGATGGTCGATACAGGGTGTTGCGGCGTCGAAGGCCAGCGGTCCCAGCATGCGGATCCAGCCGAAGCCGGCGCGCTGGCAATCCTCGTGGTTGCCGCGCACGAAGACGAAAGGCGCCGCCGCCAGCAGCGGTTGGGCGGGCGCGAAGAAATCCGCCGACCAGGTCGCCCAATTGTCGCCGAACGGCGTGCCGGCGCAGCCCGTGTTGCCGGCGGGACAGGCATTCTCGCGATAGAGATAGTCGCCGACATGGATGACCAGATCGGGCTTCAATTTGGCGGCGGAGGCGGCGAGATGGAGGAACGGCCATTGTCCCGGATCGTTGCAGGCCTGCAGCGCCGAACCCTTGATGCGGCAGCCGGTGTCGCCCAGCACCAGGATGCGCCTGGGCTCTGCCACCGGCAGCGGCAGGTCGGCGCCGTTCACCGAAGCCTTCCGGACGCCCGCCGGCAGCGGCGCCGCGCAGACCAGGATGAACTCCGCATTGGCCGCCGCGCGCGCCGCCATCTTCGCTGTGCGGCCGTCGAGCAGGATGTCCGGGCAGACGACGTCGTTGGTGGCGACGCGCGCCTCCAGCGCACCGCCGGGACCGTACTGCACCCAGCCCGCCTCCTGCACGATGATGTGCGCCCGCGCGCCAAGCGGCAGGACGGCCAGAAGCAGGATCAGGGCGAAACGGCGCATGGCTCTCTTATCTCCCGTCCGTGGGACCGTCCCAAGCTATTTCAGATTTCGCCGGCGGCGCGCAAGCCGCTGCGCACCGCGCCCTCGATGAAGCCCTGGAAAGTGACAGAGGTATGTTCGCCGGCGAAATGGAGATTGCCCTCCGCCACCGCCTCGATGCCGCTGAAGCCGGTGTACTGGCCGACATTGTATTGCGACCAGGCGCCCAGAAGGTGCCGGTCGATATTGCCGTCATCGACCCAGGCGCGTTTCGGCCCGCGCTGCCAGGCGCGGGTGATGCCGGGCAGGATCGGCTCGAACTGGGCCAGCGCGTCGGCGACCATGGCGGCGGGCGCCGGTCCCTGCTCGCGACCGAACACCAGGCCATACCTGGCGGTCAGCGCCAGGCCTTCCGCGCCGCCCGGCACGGCCACGAAGATCTCCGTATCGGCGCGGCCGCCTTTCGCCTGATAGGTGCTGCCGTCCCAGCCGCCGTCGAACGGCGCCTCGCCCAGCACGTCGCCGGTATAGCCGTCGCGCGTCCATGGCCGTCCGGCGACCTGGATCTGGATCTTCACATTGTTGCCGAGCGGAAGGCTGGCGATCGCCTGGCGCTTCAGCGCGGACAGGTTCACGCCGGAGAGATCGACATCGCGCAGCGTCGTGAAAGGCAGCGTCAGCACCACGTGATCGGCGGCGACCTCGACCCTGCCGGAATCGCGGGCGAAGCTGCAGGTGAAGCTGCCGTCGGATTTCTCGCGCAGCGCGACCAGCCGGTGGCCCAGATGGATGCCGCCCTCGGGCAAGAGCGAAACCAGGCCGGAGATGAGCTGGTCGTTGCCGCCGCGGATGTGCCATTTCTCGTCCGAGCCGGCGAGCAGCGGCGTCGACGGCGACTGGCGGCCATCGGCGGCGCTGGCATCGAGGCCGAGGAGATAGACCAAGTTCAGCGCCGACTGGTTCTCCGGCGGCCCGCCATATTCGCTGATCACATCCGCATAGCAGAGCCTGCCGAAGCGGCCGGCGAGCCCGCCCGGCACATGGCGCTCGATCCATTCGGGCACCGACATGTGGTCCCATCGGCGGGCCAGGTCGGACGCGTGCCGGTAATTGGCGACCGGCACGCGGCGCGCCGCATCGCGGAACAGCTTCCAGCCGAAATCCCGCCAATCCTCGTTGAGCGCCTTCTGGCTGTAGCGGGCGCCGGCGAACCAGGCGGTGTCCCTGGCCTTTCTGGGATCGTGCCAGGTGTTTTCGAGGGTGAGGCCGAAACGCCGCGCCAGTTGCAGGGTGCGCGCATGTTCCGACGAAATGAATTCGGCGTGCTGTTCGGTGGTCTGGCCGTTGGCGAAATAGTTGCGCAGGGTCTGGATGCGGCCGCCGAGGCGCGCGTTCCATTCATAGATCGCGGCCCTGATGCCGCCATAGATCGCGGCCCTGATGCCGCGCGTCTCCCAGAGCCGCTGCGCGCAAACGAGGCCGGCGATGCCGCCGCCCACGATCACCACGCGTGGCTGGCCGACGGCCAGGCTGCGATGCGGCAGGAACAGCGTCGCCGCCACAGCGGTGCCGCCCGCCAGCACCTGGCGCCGCGCCGGCGTCGCGCGTTCGCCGCGCTGCTGCGTCACTTCGTCGAGCGGCGCATCGGTGGCCGCTGCCTGGTCGCACGCCGCCCGCGCCTCGCGCAGCATGGCCGTCAG
>JAATGL010000175.1 GCA_015654705.1 Alphaproteobacteria bacterium
TCGGCGACCTCCTTGATGGTGAAATCGAACTCATTGCGCGCCACGAAATCCACCGCCGGCGCGTCGCGCAGGCTGGTGTCGGAGGCGACGGCGACCTTGGCGCCGATCAGGCCGGCCTTGAGGTTCGGGTTGACGGCCTTCAGCGCTTCGACCGTCTTCACGTCGGATTTGAAGGACGGCACCGAGGTGTGCAGCACGACGAGGTCGTAATCCTTCGCCAGCGGCAGGATGTCGGCCAGTTTCTGATTGTGCGGCGGCGCGTCGATCAGCCTGCTGTTCTCCACCAGTGCTGCGGGCTGGGCCAGCCAGGTCGGATACCAGAAGCTCTTGATCTCGCGCTTGGCCTGGTAGCGCGAACCGGCGCCGCCATCGAAACCGTCGAACGAAGGGGCTTGCAGAAAGAGGGTACGAAGCATGCGACTAGAACCTCACCAATGCGACAGCACGCCGTCGGGCGCGACCAGGAAACGGGCTCCCCGCCAGCGGATGTTGCCGCCGAACAGCGAGCCCAGGAAGATGCCGAAGGATAGCACATCGCGCAGCGGCAGAAGCCAGGCCGGTCCGGCGCTGACGCCCAGAACGCGGTCCAGCCGCCACTTCACGGCCAGCCGCGCCGCAAGGGTCGCGGCCAGCACTGCGCCGCCGAACAGCGTAAAGCCGCTCAAGAGCAAGCCGATCAGCGCCAAGGGCAATGCGTGGGTAATGACCGAACCCCAATGGCCCTGCGTGTTGAGCATCCGAATCGTGCGCGCCCAGCGCAGCTCGTGCATGATAAGATCGTGTCCCGTCTGTTCGGCGCAGGTATGCGATACGACGACCGGCGCCACCGTCATGCGGTTGCCGCTTTGCCGGACGGCGCGGCCGATCTCGTAATCGTCGGCCAGCAGGTTGGAGAACGCCTCCATGCCGCCGATCCGCCGCAGCAAGCCCTTGCGCAGCGCGATGGTCGAGCCGAAGCAGGGCGTCGCGAGACCCAGCGCCGTGCCGACCAGCACATTGGGGATGAACTGATAGTTGATGCCCATGGCGATCAGCCGCGACCACAGATTGGGAAGCGCCGCCCCCGTATAGAGGCAGGTCACCGCCCCGCCATTGGCCTGTTCGAGCGAGGCGACCACCGTGCGCAGATAGAGCGGCGCCACCGCGATGTCGCTGTCGCTCTGGACCAGCACGTCGTATTTGGCGCGTTCAACCAGGTTGATCAGATTCGAGACCTTGCGGTTGGTGCCGTAGATGCGCGTGTCGATCACCAGCTCGATATCGAGGCCGGGATGATCGCGCTTGAGGTCGGCCACGATCCGGGCCGCGGGATCCAGGGGATCCTGGATGCCGAAGACGATCTGGATCGGCGCCGGGTAGTCCTGGGTGCAGAAGCTTTCGAGGTTCTGCCTGAGCCGCGGTTCGTCGAAATGCAGCGGTTTCAAAAGTGTTACCGGCGGATATTTGGCGGGCGACCGCTGCCGCGCGGCGCGCAGCGATCCGGCCAGGAACACGGCCCCAACGGCATATGCCGCGCTCACCAGCGCGATCGCCGTCACGCCCCAGCCGGCCCATTCCATCCAGAACTGCATCTGCCCCTCGTGCCGCCCTCGGAAGCGGCCGTTGGATCATGGCATCAAAGTGCCGGGTTTGCATCTAGGCAGTCCGGCGGCCCTTTACCAGCCCGCCCGGATCGGCGAATCGCCCGCGGCACCGGCCGTCTATAGCCGCTTTTGCGCCCCGGCGGAGCGGAGGGCCGTCAAAAAAATGGGCCGCCGGCCGCTTTTGTTGCGGGCCGCCTGCGCGCCACGGACGTTATATGCTAGCAGAGGCGCGGTGTTTGACCGCATGACGGGACCGGATGATGACAGACAAGAAAGCCATCGTGATTTTCGGCGCCACCGGCGATTTGGCGCAGAGCATGCTGTTTCCGTCGCTCTACTTCCTCGACGCGGACGGCTTCCTGCCGGCCGACCTGACCATTATCGGGACATCGCGCAGCCGTCACAGCGACGCGGAGTTCGCCAAGCAGATTCACGACTCGCTGGCCAAGCGCACGGCGCCCTATTTCTCGGAAGAGGTCTGGGCGCGCTTCGCGCCGCGGCTGCACTATTGCCCCGGCGACGCGCAGCGGGACGAGGTCTACAAGGCCCTTGCCGGCCTGCTCAAGCAGGCCGCCGAGATCGTCTTCCACCTGGCGACCTCGCCGGATTTCTTCGGGCCGATCGCACGCCATCTGAAGGCCGCCGGCCTGGCGCACAAGCGCGCCCGCATCGCCGTCGAAAAGCCGCTGGGCCACGATCTCGCCTCCTCCGTGAAGATCGAAACGGCGCTGGAGGAGGCCTTCACCGAAGACCGCATCTTCCGCGTCGACCACTATCTCGGCAAGGAGACGGTGCAGAACCTGCTGGCGCTGCGCTTCGCCAACACGCTGTTCGAGCCGCTGTGGAACAAGGATTCGATCGAGCATGTCCAGATCACCGTCGCCGAGACCCTGGGCGCCGGCGGGCGCTGGTCCTATTACGACAGCTACGGCGCGCTGCGTGACGTCGTGCAGAACCATCTGCTGCAGCTCCTCTGCTTGATCGCGATGGAGCCGCCGGCCAATCTGCAGCCGGATTCGGTACGCAACGAGAAGGTCAAGGTGCTGCATTCGCTGCGTCCGATCACCGCCAACGAGGTTGAGCAGCAGACCGTGCGCGGCCAGTACACCAAGGGTTTCACCGAGGACGGCGCCGTGCCCGGCTACACCGAGGAGCGCGACGGCGGCCAAAGCGACACCGAAACCTTCGTGGCGCTCTCCGCCCATATCGACAATTGGCGCTGGGCCGGCGTGCCGTTCTATCTGCGCACCGGCAAGCGTATGGCGACGCGCAACACCCAGATCGTGGTGCAGTTCCGTCCGGTGCCGCATTCGATCTTCTCGCGCCGCGGATTGATGGCCAACCGGCTGACCATCCGCCTGCAGCCGGAGGAGGAGATCTCCCTCTCCCTGATGAACAAGACGCCGAGCCTCGAACAGGACGGCATGCAGTTGAAGCCGCTGTCGCTGAACTTGAGCCTGATCGACGCCTTCAAGAAGACGCGCCGGCGCATCGCCTATGAGCGGCTGATGCTGGGGGCGCTCTCCGGCAGCCAGATCCTCTTCGTGCGCCGCGACGAGACCGAGGCGGCCTGGGCCTGGATCGACGCCATCGCCGAGGGCTGGAAGCAGCGCGACATGAAACCGCTGCCCTACGCCGCCGGCACCTCGGGACCATCGGCCGCCTATGTGCTGACCGAACGCAACGGCCAGACCTGGTACGATTAGCGAAGGCCGCTAGGACCGGTTCGGGAACACCATCACCGGGGCGGCGCGGTAGAGTTCGGGATAGAGCCGCTTCAGCGCCGCCACCTTGGGCAGGTCGTTGATCGCGATATAGGGCTGCTCCGGGTGATGGATCAGGTAGTCCTGATGATAGTCCTCGGCCGCATAGAAGCCCCTTAAGGTGCCGATCCGCGTGACGATGGGCGCAGCGAAGGCGCGCGCCTTGGCGAGCTGGGCGATATAGGCCTCGGCGGTGCGCTGCTGCGCGGCATCGGCGGCGAAGATCTCCGAGCGGTATTGCGTGCCTTCGTCCGGCCCCTGGGCATTCAGTTCGGTCGGGTCCATCACCGAGAAATAGACGCGCAAGATCTGGCCGTAGGATACCTGTCTGGGATCGAAGACGATCTTGACGGATTCGGCATGGCCGGTGCGGCCGCCGCTGACGGTTTCGTATTGCGCGGTGGCGCGCTCGCCGCCGGAATAGCCGGCCCAGCCCTGCGTCACGCCCTTTACGTGCTGGAAGACGCCCTGCATCCCCCAGAAGCAGCCGCCCGCCAGCACGGCGGTTTCGGAGGTGCCGGCGGCCGGGGTGTCGAGCGCCGGCGCGGGCAGGGGCTTGGCGGTCTCGTCGGCGCGCGCGCAGCCCAGCACGGACAGCGCGGTCATCGAGGCGAAGGCGAGGGCGAGGAAGGATCGCGACATGGGAGACTCCTATACGGTGGCGCGCGGCACGAATTTGAGGGCCGCCGAGTTCATGCAATAGCGCAGGCCGGTGGGCTTCGGCCCGTCGTCGAAGACGTGGCCCAGATGGGCGTCGCAGCGCGCGCAGGAGATCGCGGTGCGGTCCATGAACAGGCTGTGATCGGCATTCTGCACGACATTCCTGGCCGAGATCGGCTGCCAGAAGCTGGGCCAGCCGGTGCCGGAATCGAATTTGGTCCGCGAATCGTAGAGCGCGGTGGCGCAGCAGATGCAGCGATAGAGCCCGTCGCCTTTGCTCTCGGCATAGAGGCCGGTGAAGGCCTGTTCGGTGCCGGCACGGCGCGTCACCTCGAACTGCTCGGCGTTCAGTATGGCGTGCCACTCCGCCTCGCTCTTGACCACCTTGGGAAGGCTGACCGCGCCGAGGTCCTTGCCGGCGGCCGAGAAATTCTCGATCGTCACCGTCTGCGGGCCGGCCGCCAGCGCCGCCACCGGCAGCGCCGCCAGCGCCGCACAGGACACCGTCAGCAAAAATCCGCGCCGCGTCGATGCCAAGTTTTCCATGCCCGTTCCTCCTGCCGTGCCCGGCCATCCTATGCCAATTCGCGCCACTGGGCATCCCGGTTACAGACGTTCCGCACGGCCGCGAATTTTTCCGCCGCCGCGCGGACCGGGCTCCGCCGTTCCCGGGATTTTGCCGCGAGAGAAATATTTTCCCAAGCGCGATCCGCACCGCCAATCCGGTCGCTAATCCCGCCAAAACAGCGGCCTTCCGCCGCCCGCTCCGCGTCCTTCGTTCCTGTAGGGATCTAGCTCAGATGGCGCTTCAACCGTGACGGTTCAAGGGGTCCAGTGTCCTATCTTGCATGTCAGTGTCCTAGGTGAGGGGGGAGATAGGACAGTACCCAAGGGGCGAGCTTTCCGTGGGGCTTGTGAGTGGCGGCACATGGAGATGAGCATCAAGCTTCGTCGAAAGCCGTGGATTCTTTTGGCCGCCCTGGCCCGTCGCCCTAGTCAAAGAGGGCCATGATAAAACTTAGTGACACTTACCGAGGAACACAGGCCATTAAAAATAGGAGCCGCTGCTCTCCTCTCAATCCGGTTCGCGGATTTCGAGCCACATCGCGTTGAGGACGGCCAGGGTGCAGGCGAAGCCCAGTCCGAGGACCCAGGCGAAATACCACATCGTCGTACTCCTCTCCGAAACGTCCCAGTTCAGTAATGGCCGGCGGAATCGCCGGCGATGCTCTCGTCGCTGACCGGGCCGCGCAGCACCCGGTAGACCCATCCGGTATAGAGGATGATGAGCGGCAGGAAGAGCGTCACGGCGCCCAGCATGATGGCCAGCGTCAGCTTGCTCGACGACGCGTCCCACACCGTCAGGCTCATATCCGGCGCGCTGGACGAGGGCAGCAGGAAGGGGAACAGCGCCACGCCGGCGGTCGCGATGGTGCAGAACGGCACCAGCGCGCTGAACAGCAGCGCGCCGAGCGGCCGCGTCCGGAACAGAACCGCCAGGCCGCAGGCCGCGAAGGCGCCGACCGGCACCAGCCAGAGCAGCGGATGCGCGGTGAAGTTCATCAGCCAGGCGCCGGGCACCGCGGCCACCGTCTTCAGCAGCGGGTTCGACGGCCCGCCGGTGTCGACGAGGCTCGTAATGCGCTGGCCGCCCAGCCTGAGAACCCAGAACCCCGCCGCCGCGAACAGGATCGCATAGAGACCGGCGGCATAGGGCATGACGCGGCGCGCGCGGGCGGCGACCGGCCCCAGCGTCTTGTAATTGAGCCAGGCAGCGCCGTGCAGCACGATCATCGCCACGCTGACCAGCCCGGCCAGCAGCGCGAAGGGATTGAGCAGCGACAGCAGCGTGATCGTCGAATGGAAGCGCAGATCGGCATCGAAGCCGAACGGCACGCCGACGAACAGATTGCCGAAGGCGACGCCGAACACCAGCGAGGGCACCGTGCCGCTGACGAAGATCGCCCAGTCCCAGAAACTGCGCCAGCGCGGGTCCTTCACCTTGCCGCGGAACTTGAAGCCGACCGGGCGCAGGATCAGCGCCACCAGGATCAGGAACATCGCCAGGTAGAAGCCGGAGAACGCGGCGGCATAAAGCGGCGGCCAGGCGGCGAAGATCGCCCCGCCGCCCAAGATGAACCAGACCTGGTTTCCTTCCCACACCGGGCCCACGGCATTGATCGCGACGCGGCGCTCGCCGTCATTGCGCGCGACGAAGGGCAAAAGGATGCCGGTGCCGAGGTCGAAACCGTCCATCACCGCGAAGCCGATCAGAAGGATTCCGAGCAGCGCCCACCAGATCAGCCGAAGCGTTTGGTAATCCATGTCAGGCCTCCGCCGTGGCGGCGCGGATGCCGGGCAAAGCCACGGCATAGCCCAGCGTCGCATCCGGCCCCAGCCGGATATATTTGCCGAGTAGGAAGAGATCGACAATCAGCAGCGCCGAATAGAAGGCGACGAAGCCGATCAGGCTGAACAGCACATTGCCGGCATCGGTGCTGGAGACGGCGAGAAAGGTCGGCAGCACGCCCTCGATCGCCCAGGGCTGGCGGCCGTATTCGGCGACGATCCAGCCGAGCTCCGCCGCCAGCCAGGGCAGCGGCAGGCTGAGCAGCGCCGCCCAGAGAAACGGACGATACGAATCGAGCCGGCGCCGCGCCGAGAAATAGAAGGCGGTGGCGAACAGCGCAATGAACCAGAAGCCGATCGCCACCATGAAGCGGAAGGCCCAGAACAGCACCGGCACGTTGGGGATCGTGCTTTCGGCGGCGCGCGCGATCTCGGCATCACTGGCGTGCTGCACGTCCGGCCGCTCGCGTTTCAAGAGCAACGCATAGCCGAGATCGGCGGCGTGGGCGTCCAGCGTCGCGCGCAAAGCGGCGTTGCCGCGGTCCCTGCGCAGCTTGTCCAGCGCATCATAGGCGATCATGCCGCTGCGGATGCGCGCCCCGGCCATCGTCACCAGCTCGGAGATGCCCGGCACCGGCGTGTCGGCAGAGCGCGTCGCGATCAGCCCCAGCACCCAGGGCACCTGGATCGCGAAAGCGGTCTTGCGGCCGGCGACGTCGGGAAAGCCGAAGGCGGTGAAGGAGGCGGGCGCCGGCTCGGTCTGCCACATCGCCTCGATCGCGGCGATCTTCATCTTCTGGTTCTGGCCGGCGGTGTAGCCGCTCTCGTCGCCCAGCACGACGACCGACAATGCGGATGCGAGGCCGAAGCTGGCCGCCACCGTCATCGAGCGCTTGGCCAGGGCGGTGTGGCGGCCGCGCAGCAGGTAATAGGCGCTGATCGCCAGCACGAAGACCGAGCCGGTGACGTAACCGGCGCTCACCGTGTGCACGAATTTGGCCTGCGCCACCGGATTGAAGATGACGTCCATGAAGTCGGTCACCTCCATGCGCATCGTGTCCGCGTTGAAGCGCGCGCCGACCGGAAACTGCATCCAGCCATTGGCGATCAGGATCCAGACGGCGGAGAAATTGGTACCCGCGGCCAGCAGCCAGGTGACCGCCAGATGCCCCACATGCGACAGCCGGTTCCAGCCGAAGAAGAACAATCCGACGAAGGTCGCTTCGAGGAAGAACGCCATCAGCCCCTCGATGGCGAGCGGCGCGCCGAACACGTCGCCGACGTAATGCGCGTAATAGGCCCAGTTGGTGCCGAACTGGAACTCCATGGTGATGCCGGTGGCGACGCCCATGGCGAAGTTGATGCCGAACAGCGTGCCCCAGAA
>JAATGL010000052.1 GCA_015654705.1 Alphaproteobacteria bacterium
GAGAAGCTGCCGCGCCTGATCCGCGCGGTGAAGTGCAGCGGCGCCAATGTCGTGTGGTCCTGCGACCCGATGCACGGCAACACGATCAAATCGGTGGCCGGCATCAAGACGCGGCCGTTCGACCGCATCATCAAGGAGCTGAAGGCGTTCTTCGAGGTCCATCGCGCCGAGGGCACGCATCCGGGCGGCGTCCATCTGGAGATGACGGGGCAGAATGTCACCGAATGCACCGGCGGCGCGCAGGCGATCTCCGAGACCGACCTGCCGGAGCGCTATCAGACGGCCTGCGATCCCCGGCTCAATGCCAGCCAGGCGCTGGAGCTGGCTTTCCTGCTGGCGGAAAATCTGAGCGCCGAGCGGGTCCGGGGCGCGGCGCTGGCGGCTTCGGCGTAGCCGGTCGCGAAAGGGGGCATGGGATGGCGCGCCTTCTGGCGAAGGGTTGGATCGTGTTCTGCCTGTTCGCCGGCGCCCATGCGCTGCGCATCGCGCTGGCTGGCGGCGCGCCGCTGCCGGCGGTGGTCCTGACCGTCGGCGTCTGCACGCTGCTCTTCACCGCGATGGGCCTGCTGTTCGTCGGCGGCTACGCGGCCGGCAGCGATCACGGCCATCCGCCGTTCCTGCAGAGACTGAAGCCGCATCACCTGATGCCCGGCTTCAACGAGATCGTGTTCGCGGTCTTCGTGGTGCTCAGCTTCGTCGACCAGGCGGTATTCGCGCCGCGCTATATCGGCAACGGCGCGGTCGACGCGCTGAAATCGGCGGTGTTCTTCGCCGTGCCGGGCCAGCGCGCGCTGGAGGCAGCGCTGCTGCCCTGCGGTCTCGACGGCGGACGCATTTTCGCCGCGGCCTTCACCTGGCTGCTGGCGGTGATCTATCTGGGATCGGCGGCGTCGCGCCTCAGGCTGGCCGCCGGCCTGATCCGCATCGAGCGCGACAAGCGGCCCGAGGCGCTGGGCCCGTCGCTGCTGGCGCTGCTGCTGGGCACGCTGGCGGTGATCGGGATCCAGTTCCTCTTCGTGGGTTCGGCGTTCCAGTTCCTGCCCTGCAGCGCCTATACCGAGATCAGCGGCGCGCTGCTGATCGGCCTCGCCCCGCTGATGCTGGCCTATCTGATCGCGGCGGCGCTGGCCAATTTGCTGGCGACGGGACCGGAATCCTGATCCCGGTTCTACACCGCCTTGTCCGGGCCGACGCGCACCAGCGCCTTGCCGAAATTCTCGCCCTTGAAGAGGCCGATGAAGGCTTCGGGGGCGCGCTCGATGCCGTCGTAGATGGTCTCGCGCCAGGTCATCTGGCCGGCTTTGGTCTATGCCGCCATGTCGCGCAGGAAATCGCCCAGCAGGTCGTAATGGTTGGAGACGATGAAGCCGCGGATCGTGAGGCTGCGGCCCACCACCAGGATCATGTTGCGCGGCCCGGCCGTCGTTCCGGTCGCGTTGTATTGCTCGATCATGCCGCAGGCGGCGATGCGGCCGAAGGTGCGCATGTTGCCGATCGCCGCTTCCAGATGGCCGCCGCCGACATTGTCGAAATAGACGTCGATGCCGTCGGGAAAGGCGGCGGCGACGGCGGCGTCCAGATCGCCGACCGTCTTGTAGTTGATCGCCCTGTCGCAGTGCAGCTCCGCCGTCAGGTAGTCGCATTTCTCGTCCCAGCCGGCGGAGCCGACGACGTAGCAGCCCTTGGCCTTGGCGATCTGGCAGACCACGGCGCCGACCGCCCCCGACGCCGCCGAGACGAAGACGCGCTCGCCCGCTTTCAGTTCGGCGATGCGCGTCAAACCCACATAGGCGGTGAGCCCCGGCATGCCGAAGGCGCCCAGATAGGTCTGCAGGCCGACGCCGGGGATGGGATCGAATTTCTGCAGCATCTCGGCGCCGCTGGAGACGAACCATTCGCGCCAGCCCGCCATGCTGAGCACATGGTCGCCGACGCCGAACGGGGCGCCGGCACCGGCCGCCACGACCTGGCCGACCGCGCCGCCGGTCATCGTCTCGCCGACCTGGAAGGGCGGGGCATAGCTGCGCCGATCGATCATGCGGCCGCGCATATAGGGGTCGACCGACATATAGGCGTTGCGGACCAGGACCTGGCCGGGGCCGGGCTCGGGCACATCGACCTCGGCCAGCAGGAAATTTTCCGGCGCCGGAACGCCGATGGGGCGGCTTTTCAGGCGGAATTCCTTGCCTTTTCGGTTTGTCATGGGCGTCTCCTCAACGGCTTTTTGGGGAAATGGCGAAGCGGCGGAAGCCTAGCAGGGGCATACAGTGTAACAAGACGAAACATTTTATGAGTCGCATGAGAACCCGAACACGGCCTTTATGTCCCTGATTTGGCAAAGGATTCCGCATTGGTGCAGCGCCGCATCCGCGAACAGGGATCGCTCAAGGCCGCCGTCATCGGCGCCGGTGCGTTCGGCCGTCATCATGCCTCGAAATATCGCGGCCTCGAAGGCGTCGAACTCGCCGCCATCGCCGACGCCAATCCGGAAGTGCGGCGCGGTGCGCTCGCAACCCATGGCGTCGCCGCGGTTGCGGATTGGCGCGATCTTCTGGGCCGCGTCGACCTGGTCAGCATCTGCACGCCGGCGGTGACGCATTCCGCCATCGTGCGCGCCTTCCTCAATTCCGGCGCCCATGTGCTGGTCGAGAAGCCGATCGCCACTAGCCTGGAGGAAGCCGACGCGCTGATCGCGCTGGCGGCGGAAACCGGCCGTGTGCTGACGGTCGGCCACCAGGAACGCTTCGTCTTCGCCCGCACCGGGCTGCTGGATTTCCCGGACGTGCCGCGGGAAGTGTCCTGCTGGCGCATGGGGCCGTGGACTGGCCGCGGCGCCGATGTCAGCGCCGTGCTCGACCTGATGATCCACGATCTGGATTTGGTGCATCAATTGATCCCCGGCGGCGTGCGCGCCGTCGAGGCCGAGGCGCATGCCGAGATGGGCCGCCTGGCCGACGAGGTCTCCGCCACGGTGAGCTTCAACAACGGCGCCTCGGCGCATCTGGAAACCAGCCGCATCGCGTCCACCCGCCGCCGCGGCATGCGTGCGGTCTATGGCGACGGCGTGATCGAGATCGATTTCCTGACCCGCAAGCTGCGCAACACCACGCGCCGTGCGCTGAACGCGCTGGAGCTGGGCGACCCCCTGGGCGAATCCGTGGCCGCCTTCGTCAAGGCGGTGCGCGACGGCGCGCCGGCCCTGGTGCGTCCGGAAGAAGCGCGCCGTGCGCTGGAAACCGCGCTGCTGATCGACGAAGCCGCCGAATGCAGCGGCGACATCCCCCGCCAGATGCAATACGCGGCTTACGCCTAGCCTCAATCGCTCGCGTGGCGCAGTGGATCAGCGCAGCGCGCTTCGAACGCGAAGGTCGGTGGTTCGAATCCATCCGCGAGCGCCAGTTTCCATCGCATGGTGCAGCCGCATGAAGACCTATCTGTCCCGCACATGGATCGATCCCAGGCTGGTGCCGGGCGAATCCGCGATCCACGGCGTCGGCGTCTTCGCCTCGGCGCCGATCGGGCGGGGCGAAAAGCTGATGGAGTTCGGCGGGCTGGTGACGCCGCGCCAAGAGGCGCTGACGGAGCGCTACCGCGTCCGCTCGCTGTGGCTGGTGAACGACGATGTGTTCCTGGCCCTGCCGCAAAGCGATCCCAGGCCCAGCCTGGACGAGAACCTCAACCATTCCTGCGACGCCAACAGCTGGCTGGCGGATGAGGTCAATCTGCTGGCCCGCACGGACATCCCGGCCGGTGCGGAAATCACGCTGGACCAGGGCACATGGAACTTCGAGGAGGGCGACTACATCGTGGACCAGGACGCCTGTTCCTGCGGTTCTCCCCATTGCCGCGGCGTCGTCGGCGGCAACGACTGGAAGCTCCCCGAAGTGCGCCGGCGCTACGGCGATCACTTCCATCCCCTGATCCTGAAGAGGATCGAAGCGTGCCACCCAGCCTGATTTTTCGACGTGGCACCTAGCCAGTCCCGCGGGAATTTCGTTAATATCGCCCGTAATATCGTCGTCGAAAGTCAATCTCGGAGAGATCGACATGAACCGCGTCCTCATTGCTCTTGCGAGCCTCGCGATCCTGGGAACCGCGACCGCCGCCGGCGCCGCCGCGGCGAGCCTGCGGGACGGTTCCTTCGAAAAGCCCAAGGTCGGGGACGGCGGTCTGATGGGCTTCTCGACGGGCGACAAGTTCGGCCCCTGGACGGTCGTGGGCGCCAGCGGCAACGTGCATGTGATCAGCACCGATTTCACGCAGAACGGATTCACCTTCGAGGCCAAGAAGGGCTCGCAGTGGCTCGACCTCACGGGCACCAGCAACACCGCGACCGGCGTGCAGCAGACGATATCGACCACGCCCGGCGCCGCCTACGAGATCACCTGCTATGTCGGCAGCGTCTACGATCCGACCGGGATTTTCGGGGCATCGAGCACCGTGAACGTTCTGGTCGACGGCACCGCCATCGCCAGCTTCACCACCAAGGCAAAATCCGGCTCGACCCAGCAGCAATGGCGCAAATTCACGGCCGAGTTCACGGCGCAGGGCAAGAAATCATCCATCGCCTTCATCAACGGCGATCCGTCGGACGACACCGACAACGGCCTCGACGGCATCTCCGTCCAGCTCGCCACGCCGTAGGGCGCCTCGGTGCAAGAAGAAGCCGGCGGCCTGCGCGGCAATCCCGCCTTCTGCTTTTGGAGCGCCGCCTCGCTTCTTGGATTTCGCCGCGCTAAACAGCGGGCATGACCGACCGGTTCCGCATCGCGCTGGCCCAGCTCAATCCACTGATGGGCGACATCCACGGCAATCTCGCCAGGGCGCGGGCGGCGCGCAAGACGGCCGCGGCCGGCGGCGCCGACCTGATCCTGTTCAGCGAACTCTTCATCGTCGGCTATCCGCCGGAAGACCTGGTGCTGAAACCGGCGCTGCAGGAAGACGCGCGCGAGGCGATCGAGAAATTCGCCCGCGATACCGCCGACGGCGGGCCGGCGGTGCTGATCGGCACGCCCTGGGTCGAGGAGGGCAGGCTCTACAACGCTTGCGTCCTGCTCGACGGCGGCCGCGTGGCGGGCCGGACTCTCAAGGTCGACCTGCCCAATTACGGCGTGTTCGACGAGAAGCGCGTGTTTTCGCCGGGCCCCATGCCCGGCCCGCTCGCCGTGCGTGGCCTGCGCCTCGGTGTGCCGGTGTGCGAGGACATCTGGACGCCGGACGTGGTGGCGTGCCTCAGCGAAACCGGCAGCGAGATCCTGCTGGTGCCCAATGGCTCGCCGTTCGAGGTCGGCAAGGAGGATGTCCGCCTCGACCTGATCGTCGCGCGGGTGAAGGAGAGCGGCCTGCCGCTGGTCTATCTGAACCAGGTCGGCGGCCAGGACGAGGTGGTGTTCGACGGCGCCTCGCTGGTCGTCAACGCCGATGCCGCGCTCGCCTGGGCGCTGCCGGCGTGGGAGGAAAAGCTCGTCATCACCGAATGGACGCGGCAGGCCGCAGGCTGGGTCTGCGCGCCGGGCGAGATCGTGCCGCAGGAAGAACGCTCGCAGGCGGTCTATCAGGCGATGATGCTGGGCCTGCGCGATTACGTGAACAAGAACCGCTTTCCCGGCGTCGTGCTGGGACTGTCCGGCGGCATCGATTCCGCGCTGTCGGCGGCGGTCGCGGTGGATGCGCTGGGCGCCGGCCGCGTGCGCTGCGTGATGCTGCCCTCGCGCTATACCAGCCGCGAAAGCCTGGAGGACGCCGATGCCTGCGCCCGCCTTTTGGGCGTGGGCTATGAGACCATCGCGATCGAAGCGGCGGTCGCGGCGCTGGGCGAGACCCTGGCCGCGCCCTTCGCCGGTACGCAAACGGGCATCACGGAAGAAAACATCC
>JAATGL010000091.1 GCA_015654705.1 Alphaproteobacteria bacterium
AGATGCGGTGTGGCTCGGGAACGGCCCAGAAGGCGGCCGCCGCCGCGCCGATCGCCGCCACGATCTCGTTCTGGGACAACCCGCCGAGCGCGCTGGCGAATTCTCCGACGACCGCCGCCCAGGCCCGTTCCGGACGGCCATAAGCCGAGATGATGGTGTCGTCCAGGTCGAACAGGATGGCCTTGGGAAGTTGCGGCATGGCAGTGGTTTACCACCCGTCCGAGCTTTAGGTTGAGGTATGGGGGGGCGCGGTATATGAACGCGCCAGATTTGACGCTTTTAGGACAGCCCATGACCGCCGGCGAAGACAAGACCCTGCTTCTGGTCGAGGACGACCGTCCCTTGCGGGAGCGGCTGGCCCGCGCCATGGAAGCCCGCGGCTTCACGGTCTCGATCGCCGAAAGCGTCGCCGAGGGCAAGGCCAAGGCCAAGGAAGCCCCGCCCGCCTATGCCGTGGTGGACCTCAAGCTCGACGACGGCAACGGCCTCGACGTGGTCGAGACGCTGCATGTCGTGCGCCCCGACAGCCGCGTCGTGGTGCTGACCGGCTTCGGCAATATCGCGACCGCGGTGGCGGCGGTGAAATACGGCGCCATCGACTATCTGCCCAAGCCCGCCGATGCCGACGACATTCTGGCGGCGCTGCTGGCGCAGCCGGGCTCCAAGCCCAAGCCGCCGGAAAATCCGATGTCGGCGGATCGTGTGCGCTGGGAGCATATCCAGCGCGTCTACGAACTGTGCGGCCACAACGTCTCCGAGACCGCGCGCCGCCTCAACATGCACCGCCGCACGCTGCAGCGGATATTGGCGAAGCGCAGCCCGCGCTGACGCGCCGTAGTTTGAAGCGCATGCTCATCGCTGTCGCCTTTGCGCTGCACCGTGATGCTTGGAAAGCGTGCTGCTTAAGAAAAAAGCATTATCCCCGGGTGGGTCGAAGGCGCTTCGGAGATGGCGCGGCCACTTTGCTTTCCTTCACCAACTTTTTCGGCGCGATCTTGCGCCAGCGCCGCTCCAGCATCGCGCGCAATGTTTTTGTGTCGAGCCGCGCCGCCCGCGCCAGGACGCTGGGATAGTTCTTGTAGTGGTCGGTGATGAAGAAGGTCTCGGCGTCGGCCTCCAGAAGCATGTCGCGCTCGTCGATGGATTCCACGATCAGCACGATCGAATCCTCCTCGTCGCGCCAGCGGGTGAAGAATTTCTTCTCGATGAAGAAGGACGGCTTGCCGTAGGACGGCCGCTCATTGGCGCCCGGAAAGGACAGCGCGATCGTCTTCATCTGCGCTTTGCTCACGCTCATCCTTCGCGCACCAGCGGCAGGGCGGTCCGCGGCTCCGCGGTCAGTTCGATGACGCCGGCAAGCCGCTCGGCCGCGACCTTGGCGAAGCTCAGCGTCACCGCCTTGCGCCGGCTGGCATGCAGCGGGGTGCGCGAAGAGGGCCGGATGATGGCGCCGCCATAGCGGTCGGCGACGATCAGCCCGGTGCCGTCCGGCACATGGTGATCGGGGAAATCGGGCGGGATGGCGAAATAGAACAGCTCGCAGAATTCGAGATAGTCCGGCCATTTGCGGTCGCATCTGAGATCGGCGACGCTGACCTTGATCTCCACTCCCAGCATGGCGCCGTCGCCGCCCAGCGCCGCCACATCCAGCCGGCGCCCATTGGCCAGCGTGAATTCCAAGATGGGCGAAAAGCCCTCCTGCATCAAAAGGCGGCTGACGCCGCGCGCGACATCGGTTGCCGTGTGACCGCTCATCGGCTCAGAAGAACATTAGAGGAACACAAGATCAACGCTCATGCGCATCGCGCCCGCATCAGATGCGGCCCGCCGCCTTCCGACGCCGCCTGCACGCCGAAGAAGCGCGCGGCCAGTGCCGCGCCACCCAGATCCTCCAGATCCGAAAAGCTCATGCCGTGCAGCATCGTTGCCAAGGCACGGGGATCGAAAGTGCTGATCAGAGGCTCGCCGATGGCGGCGACGCGTTCTCTCAAGGCGACGGCATGGGCGCGCCGCTCCGGCGGATAGTTCTCGATGGGTTCGGAATAATCGAAGACCACTTCCGAATCCGGCCGGCCGGCGACGAAGCGCAGAACCGCGTCGATCGCGTCGCGACTCAGATAGGGCACGACGCCGAGCCACAAATAGAAGGCGGGACGGTTCATCGCGAATCCGCAAGGCGCGAGCGCTTCGTCCAAGGTCTGCCGCTCGAAATCGATCGGCACGAAGGTCAGCGATTCGGGAAGGACGATGCCTTCCTCGGCGAGGCGCGCGCGTTTCCAGTCCTGGGTGGCGGGGTGATCCATCTCGAACACGCGCAGGCCCGCATGCGGGTTGCGCAGCGCGAACGTGTCGAAACCGGCGCCCAGCACCACCGCCTGGCGAAGCCCGCGCGACACGGCGGCAGTCAGCGCGTCTTCGGCGAACCGGCTGCGCGCCGCCACGAAAAGGCGCAATGGGCGGCTGTCGGGATCGGCGGCCTGCCGGTCCGCGGCGTTGCAGCCTTGCGCGCCGAGAATGCGCCGCGCGAAGGGATCGCGAAAGATCGCGCCGCCATCCGCCGTCTGATGCGCGGCGCGATAGCCGGCGGCACCCTGGGCGGTGAGACTGGGCTGCTTGTGCCGCATGGAACTCCGGGCGAACCAATATCCGCCCGCAATATATCAGGCCGCGTGGCAGCTTCTACTCCGCCGCCAGCAGCACGCGGCCCTTATGCCTGCCGGCGAAATTGATCGCCTGCAGGTACTGGACGCCCTCCTCGGCGATGTCGTCGCCGACCATGCGCTCGCCCTCGCCCTTCAGCCCCTCCATGTCGACATACATGGCGTAGAAAGCGCGCGTGCGTGCGGTGATGATGCCCGCATTGAGCAGCGTCTTGATCAGTACACGGAAGATGTTGGCCGATTCCTTCATACTCTCGCGGCGGTGGTCGTCGGTATAGGCCTCCATGATGGCGGCGCGGGCGTCCTGCCAGTCGATGCCGACGCTCTCATAGACCAT
>JAATGL010000104.1 GCA_015654705.1 Alphaproteobacteria bacterium
CGATCATCTCGACCCGATCTTCGCGACGCTGGCGCCGGGCCCCGGCGACGTCGTGCCGACGCCAGGCCGGCCCCCGGGCGACCATGCCGCGCGCGGCTCCATCCATGCCGGGCCCAACGGCCCCGGGCATTTCGCCCAGATGATCCACAACGGCATCGAATACGGCATGATGCAGGCCTATGCCGAGGGCTTCGACATCCTGCGCCATGCCACCTCGACGGAACTTCCGGCCGAACAGCGCTTCGCGCTCAACCTGCCGGACATTGCCGAGGTGTGGCGCCGCGGCAGCGTGATCCAGTCCTGGCTGCTCGACCTGACCGCGTCGGCGCTGGCCGAGGATGCGGAACTCGCCGCCTATTCCGGCATCGTGGAGGATTCCGGCGAAGGCCGCTGGACCGTCATGGCGGCGATCGAGGAAGCGGTGCCGGCCGACGTGCTGTCGGCGGCGCTCTATGCGCGGTTCCGCTCGCGCGAGACCGACAGTTTCGCGGACAAGATGCTCTCCGCCATGCGCCACGGCTTCGGCGGCCATGTCGAACCGAAGGCCGCGTCGTGAGCGCCGCGTTCGAAGTCCTGGCCGATCCGGCGGCGCTGGCCGGCCGCGTGGCGCGCTGGATGACCGATCTCGCCCTGGCGAAGGATGGCAATTTCGCCGTGGCGCTGTCGGGCGGTTCGACACCGCGCGCGCTCTATGCGCTGCTGGCGGGCCCCGACTACATTCAGGATTTCCCGTGGACGCGAGTTCACTGGTTCTGGGGCGACGAACGCTTCGTCCCGCCGGACGACGCGCAGAGCAATTACCGCATGGCGCGCGAAGCGATGCTGTCGCATGCGCCGGTGCCGCCTTCCAACATCCACCCGATCCCGACCGAAGGCATGACGGCAGATGTGGCGGCTTCTCTTTACGAGAGCGAAATGAAGGCCTTCTATGATGCCGACCATCTTGATCCGGCGCGGCCGCTGTTCGATCTGATGCTTCTGGGCCTAGGCACGGACGGCCACACCGCCTCGTTGTTCCCCGGCTCCACCGCGCTGGCGGAACGCACGCGCTGGACCGCCGTCAGCGATCTGCATGGCCAGAAGCGCATCACACTGACCTATCCGGCGCTGGACAGCAGCGCGCACGCCGCCTTTCTCGTCGCCGGCGCCGACAAGCGCGAGATGCTCGCGCGGATCCGTCAGGGCGACGCGGACCTGCCCGCGGCGCATGTTCGACCCACCGGACACCTCCGCTTCTTCGTGGACAGCGCGGCGGCCGCAGCCTGATCGCCACGGGTTGCGCGGCGCGAGGCGTGCATGGTTAGGTGCCGCGGCATGGCCAAGAAAATTGTGACCATCGTCGGCGCAAGGCCGCAATTCATCAAGGCCTTCGCCTTGTCGCGCGCCTTCGTTCAGGCGCCCGATTTCGACGAGATCCTGGTCCATACCGGCCAGCATTTCGACGACAACATGTCGGCGGTGTTTTTTTCCGAACTGGCGATCACGCCGCCGCGCTACCACTTCACCCTGCGCGGCAAGAGCCACGGCGCGATGACGGCGCAGATGCTCGAAGAGATCGAGAACGTCCTGGCCGCGGAACGGCCCGATGCCGTGGTGGTCTATGGCGACACCAATTCGACATTGGCCGGGGCGCTGGCGGCGTCCAAGCTCGGCGTTGCGCTGATTCATATCGAGGCAGGGCTGCGCTCCTTCAACCGTCGCATGCCGGAGGAGATCAACCGGGTCGTCACCGACCATCTGAGCGATGTGCTGTTCTGTCCGACACAGGCCGCGGTCGCCAATCTGGCGCGCGAGGGCATTACGCGGAACGTGTATCCGGTCGGCGACCTGATGTACGACGCGATGCGGATCGCTACGCCGATCGCCGAGCGCACCTCGTCGATCCTCGACGACCTCCGATTGACGCCCGGGAAATACGGCGTCGCCACCATCCACCGCGCCCAGAACACCGACGATCCGGCGATGCTGGCGCGGCTGCTGGATTACATCGCGGCAGAAGCGGCGCGGCAGCCGATCGTGTTCCCACTGCATCCGCGCACGCTGGCGGCGGCAAATCGCGCCGGGCTCGATCCCGGGCGCGCGGGGATTCGCGTGATCGCGCCGGTCGGCTACCTCGACATGTGCAGGCTCCTGCATCATGCGGCGCTGGTGCTCACCGATTCGGGCGGCGTGCAGAAGGAAGCCTATTTCCACCGCGTGCCCTGCGTGACGCTGCGCGACGAAACGGAATGGACCGAGACGGTCGAGAGCGGCTGGAACCGGCTCTGGCACACGGCGCAATTCAACCCGCGGCGTGAGATCGCGGACTATGGCGACGGACATTCCGCAGCCCGGATCGTGGACACGCTGCGCACTACCCTCGACATGCCTGCAGGCACGCCAGCCTCCTGAATTCGCAGGTCCCCGCGAACTCGTGACCCAGATCAGGCCTTGCGATGATCCCGCACGTTGCTCCACATCAGGAAGCCGACGGCATAGACCATGGCCGTGATGAAGGTGATGGAGATGATGTCGAACAGCCGCTCGGGATGCGTCGTCTCGGTGGGCAGCGACGGCGCCGAGATCGGCACGATGAACACGCTCTGCTGATTGGCCGAGCCTTCGGCGGCCGCCAGGGCCTGCTGCGCGGCGCTGAGCCGCATCTCCGCGACCGCCTGTTCCTGCGGATCCTTAGCGGCCTGAACCGCCTTGACCGAGTTTTCCAGCTCGGAACGCGCGAACTTCATCGTCTGCGTCTGCATCGTCGCGTTGATCTGGTTCATGAACTTTTCCGACTCGGCCACGACCGCGTTGGCCATCGCGTGCGCCCGGTTCCTGTCGTAGTCCATGACGTCGATCGTTATGATGCCGACATCCGTCTGCGCATCGACCTCGACCATCCACTGGTAGAACCAGAGGAAATCCTCGTCGATCGTGGGCCACCACAGGCGCCAGAACGGATTGCGGTCGGCGGAGGCATAGCTGTCGCGCAGGTGGAACTGCTTGTCGAGCGCCCGCAGCATCTCCATCGAGTCGATATACGTGTTGACCTCCTCCACCTCGCTGGTCGACCCGCCGGTGCCCAGTGCGCTGCCCAGGATGGAACTGACGCCGCTGGCCGTGGAGGATTTGTTCTGTATGCTGATTATCGCCTGGGAATCGTACAGCGATTCCGCGAATCCGAAATAATAGACCGTCGAGAGGATCGCCGCGGCCGCGACCACCGACCAGAACGAGACGCGAAACCGCATGCGGTTCCAAGTCTCCCGCAGCGCCGACCAGACGGTTTCCACGATGCCGAAAATGCCGCTTTTGGGCGGCTCGTCCCCGATGACGGGCGGCGCGGTTGTATCGTACAGGTTGGACATGGCCTCGCTTGCCGGGGCGGGAGTTGATCCGCAGGCTGTTGTTTATATTATGCTTGTCGGAACGGGAATATACAACTCATAGTCAGAAATCGGTGTTCACCATGTCCTCCAGAACCGAATCGGTCTCTTCTTCCTCTCCGTAATCCTCGATATCGCCCTTGGACACGATCGCTTTGAAGCGTTCCGCCGCGGCCTCCATATCGTCGTAAAAGGTGACGCTGCCTTCGTCGAACACATAAGCCTGGTCGCAGAATTGCTGGGCGCTTTTGATGCTGGACGTCACCAGCAGAAGTCCGGCGCGCTGCCGCACCTCATCGATGATCCCGTCGATGCGGTCACGCTCCGTCTTCTTGCCGATATTGGTGTTGGTCAGGATATAGTGCTCAAACGGAAGGCAGACGCCCACCGCGAAGCAGAAAAGCGAGCGGGCTTCCGAAGGACATTTGTCCGAGCGCAGGTCGATGAATTTCTCCAACCCGCCCATCTCGACGACCCTGGCGAGAAAATCTCGCTCATCGGTCTCGTACAGCCGCGCGATGAAGCGTGCATTGGCGGCCAGCGACAGATGTTTCTGGACATAGGTCGACGTTGGGATCGGGAACGAGATCGACCGCGTGCGCAGGATATGGCCGCTGTCGGGCGCGTCGGCGGCGCAGATAAGGTTGACGATGGCCGGCAGTCCGGCCTCCTTGTGTCCGAGAAAGGCGACCCGCGAGCCCTCGTCGAGACGGATGTTGAGGTTTTCATAGGTGGTCCGGATGTGGCCCAGGCGCACCCGCTTGGTGACGTTTCTCAGTTCGATGCTCATACGTAGGGGACCCGCCGTTCGAAGCGCTCGAGCGACAGGCCGAGCAGCAGGAGGCCGAGAATCCACAGCATCACATAACTGGGAGACGCGATGGGCGATGTATAGGTCGCAAACCAGCCGTCGCGCACCATTTCCGAACAGTGCAGAACGGGATTCCAGGTCAGATACGGCCAATAGAGCGACGGAATCATGGTGATCACGAACAGCATGCCGCCGATCATGCGGTTCGCGAGATTGTAATAGGAAAAGAACTGCCGGACCGGCGGAAACACCCGGTTGGCGGCGCCGATCACAAACCCCAGGGCCACGCCCAGCATCCAGAACGCGATAAAGGCCAAAGCGACCTTCAACCCGTTCTCCGGCGGCCAGGCGTGCTCGTAGATGGAGGCGGGAACCACGAAGACGCAGAACAGCGTGAAATAGATGCAGAAATCGCGCAGCGCCAGCGCGATGGCCACATCCACCGGCGTGATGCGCGGGAATTGCAGCAGATTGGACTGCGTGCCGCCGGATTTGTAGACCACGCTGACCGCGGCGACATACAGATAGAACGGCACGATGCCCAGGACGATGAAAGTGGTCGGCGGCATGTTGGGCGGCGTCAGTCCGCCGAAGAACGATTTGCCCAGACGTACGATGCCGATGAACATGATCGGCTCGAGCAGGGCCCAGGCGAAGCCGTAATTGTAGCTCTTCTGCAAGCTCTGCAGCTCGCGGATCGTCAGCGCCACGATGACGTTGATCTGGGTTTGAAGGTCTTTGAGCACCTGGGCCAGTTCCTCAGCCTGCGCGGTTCCCGAACCGCCGGTCGGGCCGCCGCTCATAGCACAGCCTTTCGCGGCCGGACAATGCCGTCCAGCCCGCGCTAGCGCGGAACGGCATAGACGATGGGGCAGCGCACGCCGAACCCGTCCTCGATGATCTTCTGCGTGAAGCGCGAATTGGCGTAGACGGCGTCGGCGCGCGACAGGATCAGGAGAAATTCGCGCCGCGACGAAGGCGCGCCGGTCACGTCGTCGAAATAGCGCGCGTGCTGCGGGTCGCCGAGCAATTCGTTCCAGAAATGCACGCCATAGACGAACGGGATGTTGGTGTAGTTGAGCGCTTCGGCCGCGACGAAGCCCATGCCCGAAATCGCATGCACCAGTGCCACGGCATTCTCCAGCAGGAATTTGCGCAGGTCCGCCGCGCCGTCGCCGATGAAGACGCAGCGATAGCCGTTGGAGATCCGTTCCTGTCCGCGCAGTTCGGCCCGGGTGCCGACGATGACGGGTTCGAAGCCCTGGCGGGCGTGGTGTTCAGCCGCATTTTCCAGGAAATGCTCGCCGCCGCCGTAGAGGACGCCGCCATTGCGTGAGGTCAGAACCGCGATGCCGCGCCCCCCCGCGGCCGTCCCGTTGGCGCCGTTGCGCGGCCGGGCGCCGTAGAAGGGTTTCCAGCGCGCCAACGCGTGAGCATCATCGAGCGTCTCTACCAGGCCGCTTTCGGCCAGGCCGATCAGCGCATCGCGGCGCCAGAACTCCAGGACCCTGCCGTCGCGCATCGGGATCCGCACGAAGCCCAGGCGGCGCGCCTTGTTGGTGTCGAGCGCTGCCAGGATCTCGGGCGCCGCGTCGTCGTCCGGGTCCGCCTTCGTCGTGCAGAGCCAGCTCTGCGAAAGCCCCGCGAGATGGTCCAGCAGGGAGCCGGATTGCGGCGCGGCCATCTTCCCATCATCGGTGTCCGCCTGCCGATGCGCCTGCATGACTGCCGCATCGGCGCGGCGCTGATCGAGCGCCTCGTCCTCCATGAGCGCGGCCAGAACGCCGAGATTGGTCTGGGCGCCGCGATGGTCCGGCTCGAGCTCCAGGATGCGTTCGTAAAGCGCATGCGCCTCGCCGATGGCGTTTCGCGCGATGAGCGCCCGCGCCTTCAGTGTCAGGGCCTTGGTGTCGTTGGGGGCGACACCCAGCACCTCGTCCGCCGCCGCGATCGCCTCGTCATAGCGTCCGGCCGCGAACAGGGCGGCGGCGAACGGAACCCGGTAGCGAACCCGGATGTTGGCATCCTCCGACGCACTGAGTTCGCGCAGCAGCCCCAGATGTTCGGCGCGGATTTCCGCACGCCGTTGCGCGGGCAGCTCGGCACGCAGCAGCTTGCCCAGCAGAACGACCATTTCGCGCTTGGCACGGCAGGTTCCCCGCTCCAGCGCGTCGGCGCCACGCAGATAGGCCAGCGCCGCGTCGCTCTCGCCCTGGTGCGATTTCGCCACGCCGGCCAGATGGAGAGCGTCGAAGGATTGCGGATGCAAGGCGGCGACGGCGGCGGTGATGCGCCCGGCCAGCACATAATTGTGCGCCTTGATCGCGCTGCGGGCATAGGCGAGCAGAAGCTGTTCGGAGGCGCCGCCGAGAAACAGGCGCCGGAAAGCCAGGGCGCTCTGCCAGTCGCCCGCCTTGTCGTGCCGGGCGATGCGCTCCAGCAGGATCTCGCGGTCGACCGAAAGCAGCAATTCGACCAGATCGCCGTCCGCCAGCGCGCCGATCTGCTTCAGCAGCTTCCTGGCCGAGGCGCTGGCACGCGGATCGGAGTGGCGGTCCTCCTCGACAGGAGCGGCGGCCGCATGCGGTGTTCCGTGTGCGGAATGCTCGCGCTCGCCGATGGAAACCTGGCCGCTGACGACGTGTTCCTCGAAATTGCGGTTGGCCACCGGCCCCAGCATCGCGGACAGCGACAGTTCGAAGGCGCGCTCCGCCGGGTCTTCGATGCGGATGGACTGGACGGCGCCGCTGATCCACACCCGGCGAATGGGAATCGAGAAGCCGTGCGTGTGCTCTCCCACGCCCTCCTGGCGGATCAGCGAGCGGCGGCGGCGGTCGGCGACATAGCTTCCGCGGGGCTGGCCGTCGATGACGAGATTGAAACGGAGATGCCGCGCCGGGTGCACGGTATCGACCAGCCACCCCCTCAGGACAGAGCCGGCCACCTTCAAAACGCCTCGATACTTGCCGGCCATGGCATCCCCGCACGGTCGCCGCCGCGCCAATTCCTACAGCGTTTCCAATATGTTGCGACAGATTGACAAGGCGTTACCGCCAGCCGCGCAGTGAACGCGAATTTTCCGGCGGGCGCAACATCCGGTCGCCGGCGGACGCTCTCAGACCGAATGGGCGTCCTGATAGCGAAGCTCGTTGGCCGCAAGGGCAAACTGCCCGTCGAAGCCCAGGCCGGAGACCGCGATGGCCCAATCGTCACCTTCATGGCGCAGCACGGAAATCGCGGCGGGGCGCGGCTCCGTCGTCCACTGAAACAGCGAGGCCATGATGCCGCGGGCCAACCGCGCGCTGCGGCGAAGGCGCGGCCCGGAGGCGCCGTCTTCGACGGCGGCCGTCGCGGCGCACTGCCCGTCGAAGGCCGCCGCCAGATGTCCGCCCGCCGGCGAGGCGAAGACGATGGGCGATGCCTCCGTCGCAGCCGCGCCGAACTCCGGCGCCACGTTCCAGAACTGCTCGAACAGCGCTTCCGCGCCACTGCGGCTTGCCAGTTCGTCGATCACGATCAGCGCATGATGCGCCTTCAGATGGATCGCGGTGCGGGTGACTGTGGCGTCGCCATAGGTGTCGTCCACGCATTTCGCCGCCGCCCAGCCCGCACCGCGCCAGGATTTCACGATGCGCGCGATTCCCGGCCCGAAATCCTTCGCCGGCGCGCTGCTCTCGCCGTTCACGTGATAGCCGTTCCGCAACGCCGCGTCGAAACGCGGCGCCTTGTCCGCGCCCGGCTGGGGCTTCACCGGCGCGGCGCGGACAATCAGGTCGGCCGGGCCGTGCGCGAAGGCCAGCACGATGCCGCCCGGATCGCCCGACACGATCGAGGCGGGAAGCGCATGCAGGACGAATTGCGAGGACTCCGCGGTGACCTTCTGCGTGGAATGGCTGACGAAATACTGGGCATCGCGGAAGATGTAGGTGTCGGTGATGCGCGCCTGCGCCATGCCCCGGGTCGGTGGCTTCTTTTTCGCGCCCTGGCCGGCCTGCGCGAGAACCCGCCGCGCGCCCGACAGCGTCTCGGCGTAGGATTTGGCGCGCGTTTCGTCGACGGGAAGCGGACGGCCGTCGCTTTTCAGCATCGCGTCGGCGAACACCGTCATCTTCCTGGTCGCTTCGGCAAACGGCTCGACGGCGTCCGCGTTGGATGCGCCCAGCTCGCCCAGCAGCATCGCCATCGAGCCGAGAAGCGAGCAATGATCCGCGAAGGAACCGGTGCGCCAGACGCCCTCGGCCGAGAGCCCCAGATCGAGCTGGAATCGCCGCAGCCGGTCGAGCGCGTCGCGCAGCAGGTGATCGGCATAGGCCGTCTTCTGCAGCGACAGCGCTACGCCGACCAGCAGGCAATCCTGACGGGCACCGTCGACCGAGCCCGGCTCATAGAACTCGTCTCCGCGCAGCGCCTCGATCAGGTCGAGCAGGTTGCGGAACACCGCGCCGCACAGGGCCTCGTCGAACTTGATGCGGCGTTTGACGGCGGCTTTGCAGCACAGCACGTAGAGGGTCAGGACACGCGCCCGGCGCGGCAGGGTTTCCGCATCCCACGCCGCGGGATTGGCCTCGCGCGAATTTTTCGCCGCGAAATCGACGATGATCTCGCCCGCGCGCGCCAGCAATTCGCTTGCGGTGACACCGCGCTGCTTGAGGTGCGCATCGATCGTGGCCACCAGTTCGGCTTCGCGGCCGTTGGCCTTGCAGTACCAATAGGTCAGCGGCGCCAGAAGGAATTCCAGCCCGAAAAGGGAAATCCGTGCCCGGCGGCCGGACAGGGGCATCGCCCAGTCGATCGGCAGGCCGAAATCGCGCGCCTCGTTGGCGTCGAGGACGAGCTTGGAATCGGCGAACGCCTCGACGCCGGCTTGCGAAAGCACGGCGCGCAGCAGCTTGGGCGGCGAGGACCCGCCCCAGGTCAATTGCGCCAGGAGCGCCGACGGCGCCTCCGCCAGAAGGTAGGCCTCCGCCAGATCGGGCGGCATGGCCACGGGCTTGCGGATCAGGAGAAATTTGCGCAGCTTCCCGCTCGCCGTCATGCCCAGAACGGATTGCGCGATCAGGCCGTGGCCGGCGGCGCTTGGCCGCCCGTCCGCCTCAAGATGTTCGCCGCCATGGCGGCGGAATTTGGCCACCAGATCGGGAAGCGAGCCGCCGCAGAGATGCGCGATCCGCGCGATGGCGCGATTTTCCACCGCCAGCGCGTGCGGTTCTTCCACCGTTCTTGGCGCGATCCGCTCCAGAAAGATCCGCGCCAGGGCCTTGCCCTTCGCGATGGCGCCGGCATGGAGGTGCAGGTTTTCGGTCTCGGGCGGCGCCTCGTCGAAGGCGTGGACGACGATGTGCGCCCGCTCCGGCGACGGCGCCGCGACGATGCCGGCGCCAGCGCCGCGAAATTCGCCTTCGATGGCCGCATGCAGCGCCGCGCCGCTTTCCTTGTCCATTCCGACGATGGCGATGGTGAGCGGGCGCGGGCCTTTCGGCGCAGCCGGTCCGGATCCGGCTTCGCCGCCCTCTGCGACCTGGCCGGTCTCGTCCGACGGCCGGGCTTGATCCGCTCTGCGAGGCTTGACGGCCTTTTTTTCCGGAGCCTCTTCCGGCGGCCTGGGTGGGCGTTTCTGCGCAGCTTTTGCGGCTAGCGGCATCGTGTCCGCTGCGGCCGCCTTGGCGCGCGCGGATTCGTCCTTCGCCTTCTGACGTTCGGCTTTCCGGGTGGCCTGCGCGGCCAGCCGTACAGGATCACTTTTCGCTTCCTGAATTGCGGCCTGTCGGGACGCTTTCGCTGCAAGGCGCGCGGCCTTGTCGTTTTGGGCCTGCCGTTCGGCCTTCTTGGCCGCCCGCGCGGCCAGGCGAACGGGATCGTCTTTCATCTTCTGAAGCTCGGCCTGGCGCGCTGCCTTCTTCGCGACCAGGGCTTCGCGCCGCGCGGTCTTGTCGCGAAGGTGCGCGCCGGCCCCGTCATCATCCGCCGCAAGAAAGTTTTCGGGCGGCGAAATCGCGGCGGCGACGGCTTTGCAGATCACTCTGGCCTGACGATGCGCCAGGCGCGCCGCATCATGCTCGCCCGGATCGTCTTTCCCAGGTGCTTTGAGGTGGATCCAGCCGACCGGCGGGCCGTCTACGCGGGCCAGCAGACTTGTCATGCGTTCACGCGCTGCGTCATCGACCTGGCCGGGTTCGAGCAGGAATTTCAGCGGCGCGGTATCGCGCGCGATCTCGTCGGCGAACGCGTGCGCCGGCCCCTCATCCGCGAAATCCTCCGGCGTGGGCAGATAGACGATGGCACCTGCCTGCGCCCGCGCGCGACGTTGGATGGACAATTGCCATTTCTGCGGCAGACCGCCGTCCATCACATTCCAGATCGCATCCGCCGCATCCGGTGCGTGCGCGACGATCGCGAATGGCAAAGGCGCGCCGGCCGGCCGCGGCTGATCCGCACCATCGGGCGAAACGGCCGCGCTGGATGAACTGCTATGTTCGTCGGACATCTTTAAGAACTCTGAACCGTTCGGGATTTGCTAGGCGCCCTCGGCGCTCAATCGCTTCAAGCCGTCGAGCGCGCGCTGATCGCCCGGCGACAATTCGAGCAGCGCGTTCCAGTGGGCGCGCGCGCCGGCATGGTCCGACGCCCGCTCGGCGTCGCGCGCGAGACTGAGATGACACCATTCCATGCCCTGCTGGGCTTCCCGGGAATCCTCGTCCACCGCCTTGAGGAGCCGCCAGCCCTCCAGCGCATCGGCCATCTTCTCGGTGCTGTCGGCGCTCTGCGCGACATAGCGCGCGCAGTCGCGCATGTTCTTGACGCATTTGTCGATGTCGGTGCTGGCGCGGCCGAATGCCGCCCACATGCGGCAGGCTTCGATCCAGTGCCCCTTGGTCTGTGCCTGGCGGGCGCCGCGCAAGGCCGCGCTTTCCAATCCCCGGATGGCGCGCACGTCATGCGGATCGAGGGTGAAAAGGGCGCCGAAATCCTTCACCGCCTCCGCCCAGTCGCCCGCCTGCATCGCCGCGCGCGCCCGGCGCAGCGTGAGCCGGAAGGTGGCGGCGCGCGACACCCGCGTCCCCTTGAGCATTTTCCAGGCGGCCAGGGCCTCGTCGAGACGACCGGCGTCCTCCAGCCGGCGCGCGCCCATGATCGCGGAGCGGACCGGCGACAGCCTGCGAAGCAGCGGCGACAGCCAGTGCCGGCCGGGGCGCAGGGTACGCGGCGGCCTGCCGGCCGGGGAGGTGAGATTGTTGGGCGCCATCGGAGCTTATTAATCCCGGAAAATCGGCCCGCGCGCAACTCGCTTCACCCGGCGGGGTGCGCCATCTACCGTCAGGTCAGACGGGCCCTGATCGCCGCGATTCGTGCCGCCAGGGTCGCTCGGAACGCCTCGACGGAGTATTTCCGGACGATGTTGCGGCGCGCGCGGGCGGCGACCGCGAGGGCGCCGTCGTAATCCGCGAAGACGCGGCGCATCTGCGCGGCAGCGGCCTCGACATCGGCATCCGCCCATTCGGCATCGTTGCAGCGCCAGCGCGCCGCGCCGGGCGGCACCGCGATCAGCCGGTACGGCACCGGGAAGGACGTCTCGGCGTCGCAAAAATCGGCGTTGCCGGAATAATCCGTGGCGATCACCGGCACGCCGAACGCCATCGCGTCGGTGACCAGATAGCCGAATCCCTCCGACCTGTGCAGTGAAACGACGCAGTCGGCATCGCGCACCAGAGCCGTCATCTGCGCCCCGGAGTAACGGCTGGTCACCAGTTCGATACGCGGATCGCCGGCCGTGGCCTCGAGCAGGCGTTCCCAATGCCGCGAGGCATTGCTCCAGTGCCGCAGATTGACGTGGGAAGTCTTGACGATCAGCCGGACGTTTTCCTCCGGCCGGAACGCAGCCCGGAACGCCTGGACGACAGCCAGCGGATTCTTCCGCTCGATCGAGGAATCGAAATCGAACACCGTCACGAAGGTGAAAGCGCCGTTGCGCGCCGCCGTCTTGATATGGGTGAGCGCAGGCTCGTCGCCGCGGAACAGGCCCTTGCCGACGACATGGGTGCGCGCGTAGGGCGCATAGATGTCGGCGACATAGGCCGTGGGCGCCCAGATCTCGTCGACCAGCGCGACGCCGAGTTCCTGAACCGGAGGAATGCGCGAAACCTCCCAGAGAAAGAATCCCACCGTGTAACAATCGGCAAGAATACCGTCACCGTCCTTGGCGAAAAAATCCGGAACGTCATGCGCATTGACGGCAAAGACGACGATGGGATGCGGCCGGCAAGCCGCAGACCAGCGGCGCAGGTCCTCGCCGACCGTGATGGCCTTGGCGTCGAAATCGAGACCGGTGAAGGCGACGCCCTCCGTCGCGAGGGCCCCTGCCAGCATCGAGAAATTGCGCGCCAGGCCGGAATCCTTTGCGGCATGGCCGATCAGCAGGACGTCCTGTGGCGCATCGCCGTCGCGCACTCGGATGCGCGGCGGCAGCGTGCCCGCTGCCGCGTCCGAAAAACGCACATGCCCCGGTTCCGCCGCACCCGCCAGCGCGTCGAAAATCCGATCCAGGAGAGCGGGCCGCGCGCCGTCCGTTTCCAGGAAGGGAAGAAACAGGGGAAGATATTGCGTGTTCTGCGGCAGCACGGAGGCGATCAGTTCGATGATGAAAAGCGTGCGATCGATGACATTGCCGAGGTCGAAAGTCTGCCGATAGGCGTTCGATTTCGACCGGACCAGCCTGAGGAAGCGGGTGACGCCGAGACCAAAGGCATCGCCGCCCGAAACGGTTTCGTTGAGATAGGCGACGATGTCCGGCTGCAGGCAGGACGGCGCGATCTTGCAGGCCCCGGCCAGCGCCGTCAGATACCACCAGCAGAATTCGTCATAGGCGTCCGGTCGCGCCAGGTCCAAATTCGGGCGGCCCTGCAGCAGGGCGAAGGACGTCAGCCGGTCCAGGGATTTTCCCGTCTCCAGCGACATCGCGGTTTGCCCGAGGCGCGCCGACAGATCGGCACCGGCGGGAATCGTCGCGACCGGCCTCTGCTCGGCGAGCCGCGCGAAATATTCCAGCACGGCCTCGCCGAACTGGAAATCGTTGGTCAGCGTATCCACGATCAGGTCCCGCCGGCGCTCCAGATAGAAGCGGAAATAACCTTCGCGCAGATATGCGAGCCGGCTGTCTTCGGGCGCGGCATCGAGACGCCTGGCCGCGGCGACGGCCTCCGTCAGTTCTGCCGCGGCCGGACTTGCAAAAAACCCCCGCGTTGCGGGCTCGATACAGAACACGATGAATTGCGCCAGCACCTCCATCGCATCGTCTTGTCCGGATTTTTCGGCGGCCAATGCGGCGAGGCGGTCGAGTCTGTTCTTCTCCCGTGCATAAAACCGCCCGGCGTCTTCGCCCGCGACCGTCTGCGAAAGCAGCCTTATCATCTCCAGCGCATCGTCGGCGCTCGCCGAGGCGGCGAACCTGTCGGCCGCGGCGAAATAGGCTGCCGCCTGCGCGCCGCCGCGCTCGGCAAATCCCGTCATGGCGGGCGACAGGAATTTGGCCATCTGCGCCGCGGGCATGTCGCCCAGCACGCGCACGAAGCAGGCGCTGACGGCGGGCGACAACGCGCCATATTGTGCGTGGATGCGCAGCAGGTGATCGATCTGGCCGCGCCGGGCGAGATAGGGAACCACGCTCAGCAGCGCGGCCTCATCCCAGACGCCGAATTTGGCGATTTCCCGGTCGACCGCGGCGAGCACGCTGTCCAGCATGTCCGCCGCAACCAGATGCGGCAGCAGCGCGAAGGCGACGGCATCGTCCGCGCCCGGCAGCGCAGCCAGTGCGAAAGCCAAGTCCGGATCGAGATCGCCGGGCGCGATATGTTCGAGGAGAAAGGCGAAGTCCTTGCCCAGGAAGGCGCGGTAATTGCCGGTGCGCACCAGGCGGCCCATCGCCTGCGCCGCTTCCCCGTACTGCTCCAGTGTCATGTGACAGAGGAAGATGCGCTCGGCCGCCTGCAGCGTGGGCTTGAGCGCGAAGGCGGTTTCGAAAAACCCCAGCGCCTGGCGAAACAGGCGCATATCGGCCAGCAGGCGGCCGGCGGAATACTGAAAGAGATAATCGCGGCCACGCGACCGCGCCATCTCGGCGAGGAACTGGACGGCGCCGGACGGAACGCCGCTCTGCACCAGCGCGCGCGCCTGTTCGATGATGACGAGCTCCGGCGTCTTGGCGTCGAAAACCGTGGCATCGCCGAGCGCCAGGACGATGTCGTGGCGTCCCAGCTTGTTGAGATCGCGCAGCACGGCACCCACGGGCTTTCGCTCCGGCAAGGTCTGGCGCAGCAGCGCCAGCGCGGCAGCGCGGTCATTGGCGAAAAGCCGGATGACCTGCTTCGTATCGGCGCCGAATTCGATGTCGGAAAGGGTCTGCTCGTCGTCGGCCATCGCCTGCTGTCCCTGAATCCGCAGCGTTTCGGTGCTCTTGCCGCGACGGCCTGCGCCGAATGTTAGAAATGTCGGACCGGTTTTGAAAGCGGAATTGCACCGCTGCCCGCGAAGGCCTTTACAACCGTCTCCGCGCCATGCTGTCCAGAGGTCCGCATGAAAAGAGGATTTTCGCAATTGACGCGAAAGACGGCGAACGGCCCGCCGCGCCTCTTCCTCTGCGTCGGGCTGAAGAGCAGCGGTTCCACCTGGCTCTACAATGTGGCGATCCAGATCGCCGAGGAGTCTTTGCGCGGCATGCGGACGCCGCGCGGGGCGCTGAAGGCGTTCTACGCGGATGACGAAACGCTGTTTCCCGAAAAGGCCGAGCGCGCGCGTTATCTGGTGGTCAAGAGCCACCTGCCGTCGGCCGCGCTGCTGTGGCTGACGCGGCTGATGCACGGCCGCATCCTGGTCACGGTGCGCGAGCCGCGCGACGCGATGGCCTCGCTGCTGCAGCGCTTTCGCCATCCCTTCGAATCCTCGCTGAAGGACGTGGCGGAGCAGGCCGCCAAGATCGCCGATCTGTCGCGCACCCACGAAACGCTTTGCCTGCGCTACGAGGACGGCTTTTACGACAAGAACGAAACGATCGGCGAGATCGCGCGGTTCATGGGGATCGCGCTCTCGGGGGCGGCGCGCCGGCGCATCCATGGTACGCTGACGCGCGACGCGGTCCGCGCGAAGATCGAAACGCTTCAGCGCAAGGGAACCTTCGGCGCCGATCCCGATGCCTTCGATCCCAAAACGCATTGGCATCCGGGCCATGTGGGCGACGGACGCATCGGCAAATATGCCGCGGTGCTGTCGCCGCAGCAGCAAAAGCAGATCGTCGACGCCACGAAGGACTATCGCCGGCTGTTCGGCTACCGCACTTCACCCGTGTCCGCAAAAACCAAAAAGTCCGCCGCAGCAGCGGCCTATTTGCGGCGAAAGAAGCCGGGCGGGAACAGGTAGGCCCAGGTTGCCGTCCAAGCGACGCCGCCCATCGCGATCGCGTAGAAGATGTCGGAATCGCCGGTGAAGCGGAAGATGATGATATAGGCCAGGATCGCGATCGCCACGGCGACCACATGCGGCCAGGCCCAATGCGGCTTCTTGTCGATGACGGGTTCGTCCATGGCCCAGCATAGCATGAAAATCGACGGCCAAAGCTACGACGCATATCGCCGCGCGGGCGTCAGGCGAGCAGGCCGGGCACGTATTTGCGCAGGGCGCCGCCGCGGACATGGGCGGTGATGGCGGCGATGTCGGGGGCGAAATAGCGGTCGCGCTCATAGCGGCCGACCAGGGCGCGGATTTCCTGCGCGGCGTCTTCCAGCGGCCTGGAACTCGTCAGCGGATGGCGGAAATCCAGTCCCTGGGTCGCGGCCAGCAATTCGATGGCGACGACCGAGGCGGCGTTCTCCGCCATGTCGAGCAGGCGGCGCGCGCCATGCGTGGCCATCGAGACGTGGTCTTCCTGGTTGGCGCTGGTCGGCACCGTGTCGATGGAGGCGGGATGGGCCAGCATGCGGTTCTCCGCCACCAGCGCCGCCGCCGTCACCTGGGCGATCATGAAGCCGGAATTGAGGCCCGATTCCTTCACCAGGAATGCCGGCAGGCCGCTCATCTTGGGATCGACCAGGATGGCGGTGCGGCGTTCGGAAATATTGCCGATCTCGCACAGCGCCATCGCCAGCTGGTCGGCGGCGAAGGCGACCGGCTCGGCGTGGAAATTGCCGCCCGACAGCACCGCCCCGTCCTCGAGCACCAGCGGATTGTCGGTGACACCGAAGGCCTCGATCTCCAGCGTACGGGCGCAGGCGCGAAGGAGATCCAGCACCGCGCCCATCACCTGCGGCTGGCAGCGGAAGGAATAGGGATCCTGCACCTTGTCGTCGGCGCCGGGCGCGCGATGGGATTCGCGGATCGCGCTGCCCTCCATCAGCCCGCGCAGCGCCGCCGCCACGGCGATCTGGCCGGGCTGGCCGCGCAGCGCATGGATGCGCGCATCGAACGGCGTGTCGGAACCTTTCAGCGCATCGGTCGACATCGCGCCCGCGACGACGCCGGCGGCGAAGACCTTCTCGATCTCGAACAGGCCGGCCAGCGCCAGCGCGGTGGACACCTGCGTGCCATTGAGCAGGGCCAGGCCCTCTTTCGGCCCCAGCGTCAGCGGTTTCAGCCCGGCCTCCTGCAGCGCCGCCACAGCCGGGACGACGGCGCCGTTGAAGCGGGCTTCTCCGACGCCGATCAGCAGCGCCGCCAGATGGGCCAGCGGCGCCAGATCGCCCGACGCGCCGACCGAGCCTTTCGACGGGATGCAAGGATAAACCTCCGCCTCCACCAGCCTCTGCAGCGCCAGCACCGTCTCGCGGCGCACGCCCGAGGCGCCGCGCGCCAGCGACGCGGCCTTGAGCACGAGGACGAGCCGCACCACGGCGTCCGAGAGCAGCGGGCCGACGCCGCAGGCATGGCTCAGCACCAGATTGCGTTGCAGCGCCTCAAGATCCTCGCGCGCGATGGAGGTGCTGGCCAGGAGGCCGAATCCCGTATTGACGCCATAGACCGTCTCGCCCCGCGCCACGATGGCCTCGATCGCGTTCGCGCCCCTGTCGATGCGCGCCAGCGCTTCGGCCGACAGCGTCAAGCGGGCCGGACGCTCATAGACATCACGCAAGGCGGCCAGCGGCAATGCTTCGCCGAGGCGGACCGTGCTCATGACAGGCCCGGGACGGACGGCAGGTCGAGATGCTGCGCCCGCGCCGTTTCGATCGCGGTCTCGTAGCCGGCATCGGCGTGGCGCATCACGCCGGTCGCCGGATCGTTCCACAGCACGCGTTCCAGCCTGGCGCGCGCCTCTTCGGTGCCGTCGGCCACGATCACCACGCCGGCATGCTGCGAATAGCCCATGCCAACGCCGCCGCCGTGATGGATCGACACCCAAGTCGCGCCCGACGCGGTGTTGAGCAGGGCGTTGAGCAGCGGCCAGTCGGACACCGCGTCGGAGCCGTCGCGCATCGCCTCGGTCTCGCGATTGGGGCTGGCGACGGAGCCGGAATCCAGATGGTCGCGGCCGATGACGATGGGCGCCTTCAATTCGCCGCTGGCCACCATGTCGTTGAACTTCACGCCGGCGCGGTGGCGCTCGCCGAGCCCGATCCAGCAGATGCGCGCCGGCAGGCCCTGAAACGCAATGCGCGACCGCGCCATGTCGAGCCAGCGGTGCAGATGCTTGTTCTCGGGAAACAGCGCCTTCACCGCCTCATCGGTGCGATAGATGTCCTCGGGATCGCCGGACAGCGCCGCCCAGCGGAACGGGCCGATGCCGCGGCAGAACAGCGGGCGGATATAGGC
>JAATGL010000053.1 GCA_015654705.1 Alphaproteobacteria bacterium
ATCGCCGCAAGGGCTACACCCAGAAGGCGGTGGTCGGCGGCCACAAGGTCTATCTGCGCACCGGCGAATACGAGGACGGCCGCATCGGCGAAATCTTCATCGACATGCACAAGGACGGCGCCGCTTTCCGCAGCCTGATGGACGGCTTCGCCATCGCCATCTCGATGGGCCTGCAATACGGCGTGCCGCTGGAGGAATTCGTCGAGGCCTTCACCTTCACGCGGTTCGAGCCGGCCGGCATGGTGGTGGGCAACGACACGATCAAGAACGCGACCAGCGTGCTCGACTACATCTTCCGCGAGCTGGCGGTTTCCTATCTCGGGCGCAACGACCTGGCGCATGTGCCGCCCGGCCAGGACGAGGATATCGGCGACGGCATCGGCGAGAGCGCGCGCGACCAGGGCACCTCCAAGGAAATCGTGCGCCGGGTGACCTCCAACGGCTTCGTGCGCGGCCGTTTCTCCAGCATCGGCGTGATCCGCGGCGGCGCGGCGCCAAAGATGATGGAGATGCACGATCACGAGCATCTCCACGCCCCCATCGAGGACGACGTCGAGATCGCCGCGCTTCTCGCGCGCCAGGATGAGCCGCTGGCCGTGGATCTGAGCGAGATCCGCGACAGCGTCCTGGAAGCCGCCGGCAATCCGGTCGGCGACATCGTGACGGCGCTGGGCAGCAGGATGGCGCAGCGCGCGCCGGTCGCCGCGGACAAGTCCGGCAACGCCCGCGACATCCAGGCCCGGCGCGCCGCCGAAGCCCGCATGAAAGGCTATGTCGGCGACGCCTGCGGCAGTTGCGGCAACTTCACCCTGGTGCGCAACGGCACCTGCATGAAGTGCAACACCTGCGGCTCCACGAGCGGCTGTTCGTAGGCGCGGCGGCCTCAGGCCCGCTCGACACGGGCACCGAAGCAGCCGCGGCGCGCATAATGGACGTCGATATGGGCCACGGCGGCGTCCGAAAAGAATGCGTCGAACAGCGCGCGCGGGTCGCTTTGGGCGACATCGGCGTGCCGCATCATTCCATCCGCGTCATAGGCGCGGACCGAGAGCAGGCGGCCGTCGAAAACCGGCGGCAGCGTATCGATACGGTCGAAGGTTGTCCGGTACGCCTGCCGGACGAAGATCGGTCCCGAGGCGCGGTAGGGCGAATGGGCCGGCTGGTGCAGGAAGGACAGCAGCAGCGCCTGTTCGCCGGGCTCGGCATCTTCCAGCGTGACGCGGCAGGGTGCCGCGCGGGGCGCATCGATCGTCACGCGTTGCATGCCGCGTGCGGCCAGCGCGGCGGCATCGAGCGCAAAAAGCGGCTCGAACTGGACGGCGTCGAGGCCGCGAATGCGAAAGGACATCATCGTGTCTCCCTGGAACGATGACGGAATAGGACACCCCGCGACGGACGGATTCGACCCGGTTCTTGCGCAAACGGGCGCGGCATGCGGCTTGCGACATCAAGGGCAGCACGGTTCAAAACGAGACATTTGCCCATGTCCAAATCCGCTTCCGGGTTCCCTGCCCTGATTTTGCTGCTGCTCGCGGCCGTCGCGCCGGCTGTGGCGGCACCGGCTTATGACCCAGCCGCGGTCGCCCGCATCCATGGCGGAATCGTCGATTGCGTCGGGTGCCGGCTGCAGGGCGCGGACCTCACCAACACCTGCGTCAAGGCGCATGACCTGCACGGCGCCGATTTCGACGGCGCCAACGCGACGCTGATGTGCATGTCCTATGCGAATTTCTCGGGCGCAACGTTCCGCGGCACCAACCTGTCCGGCGCCAACCTCGCCCATGCCAGGCTCGACGGCGCCGATCTGAGCGGCGCCGAAATGACCATCACTTCCATCAAGGGAACGGACCTCACCCATGTCGTGGGCCTGACCCAGAAGCAACTGGATACCGCCTGCGGCGACGCCGAGACCAGGGTTCAGGCCGGCTTCGTCGTCAAGACGTGTTCGTAGCGTTTTTTTTGCCTCCTAGGGATAACTCGGCCCCGGCGCAAACCCGCCGGGGCTATTTTTTTGACGCGCCTGACACAGCATCTATTCCGCGGCTTTCGGCAGATCCTTCGGTTTCCAGCGCAGCACCGGCTTGCGCGCGGCGGCGGTTTCGTCGAGGCGGCGGCGCGGCGCCAGGCGCGGCGCGCCCTCGAAGCGTTCGCGCTTACCGGCCCTGGCTTCGAGCGCCATGGTGCGCAGCACGTGGATGAAGCGGTCGAGCGATTCCTTCGATTCCGACTCCGTCGGCTCGACCAGCATCGCGCCATGCACGACCAGCGGAAAATACATCGTCATCGGATGATAGCCTTCGTCGATCATCGCCTTCGCGAAATCGAGCGTGGTGACGCCCGTGCCCTCCAGGAAGGAATCGTCGAACAACGCCTC
>JAATGL010000203.1 GCA_015654705.1 Alphaproteobacteria bacterium
CCGGCGCCGCAAGTCGCCGCCGCGCCGCAAACCCCGGCGCCCAAGACCGCCCCGCCAGCGGCGGCACCCGGCGCCCATGGCTAGGGCTGCCCGACCTGGCTGGATTGCGGCGCTGGTGTCGGCGCTGTGCATGGCCGGTCCCGCGCGGGCCGCGGATTCGGTCACGACCGCGACCGATGGCGGCTTTGCGCGGCTGCTGTTCACGCTAAGCCCGACAGCCCATGCGACGGCGGCGGCCAGCGGCGGCGTGCTGACGATTTCCTTCGACCGCAAGGTCGGCGTCGATCCGGCGACGCTGGCGCAAAACCTGCCGTCCTATATCGGCAGCGCGCGCCAGGATGCCGACGGCAGGACCTTCCGCTTCGCGCTGGCGCAGCCCGTGCGCCTGCACAGCAGCGTTTCGGGCGACCGGATCGCGGTCGATCTGGCGCCGGCCGGCTACAGCGCGACGCCGCCCGATCTTCCGCCGCCGCCGCCGCGCGCAATCGTCGCCGTCGATCCTTCAAGGCTTGCGCCGCTGAAGGTGCGCGCCGGCGCCTATCACAACTTCACGCGCATCGTCTTCGACTGGGCCAAAACCGTGCCCTATGCGGTGTTTCCGGGCGCAGGAAAATTGACGCTCCGCTTCGAGGCGCTGGCGCGGCCCGATTTCTCGGCACTGCTGCGCCAGGCACCGCCCTGGGTCAAGAACGCCGCCTGGCATGTCGAGGGCAGGGGCATCATCGTCGAGTTCGAGACCGATGCGGATTCCGGCTACCACGATTTCCGCGACGACACACATGTCGTCGTCGACGTGCTGGCGCCGAAGACGGATGCCGACGCCTATGCGCCGCCTGGCACCGCCAAGGTGAAGCCGACGGCGCTTGTCGCCAGGACCGACGCCGTGACCGCCGCCCAGGCGCAGGCCGTCGCCGCAGCCGCCGCAAAGGTTTCCGGCACCGTCGTCGCCCCGCCCCCGGCATCTGAGCCCGCGCCGCCGCCGAACGCAGCGCCCGGTCCGCCGCCTTCCCCGGCCGCCACAGTGCTGCCAGCGCCCGCTACGTCCTCCGCCGACGGCAAGCTGACGCGCGACGGCGCGGTGATGACCTTCGCCGGCGCCGGCCAGCGCGGCGCCGCCGTCTTCCTGCGCGGCATGACGGCGTGGATCGTGCTGCAGGATTCGCCGCCGCTCGACATCGCCAGGCTGAAGGCGTCGCTTGGCGCCTTTCCCGACGCGGTGGAGGCCACCGGCAGCGACGGCGTCTATGTGCTGCGCCTCACCCTGAAACAGCCCGAGGCGATCGCCGCCTTCGCCGACGGCGCGAACCTCAAGGTCGTGATCGCGCCGCAGGTGAGCGAGAGCGCGACCGCCATCGGCTTCGCGCGCAACCAGGACGACGCGCCGCATTCCTCGCTGACCACGCTTTTGCCGGGCGCCCTGCGCGCCGTCACGCTGGTCGATCCGGTGGCGGGCGACACGCTGGTCGTGGTGCCGGCCGCGGCCGGGCGGGCGATGCCGAACGCACGCTTCTATCCCGAATTCCAGGCGCTGAAGACCGCCTGCGGCCTGGCTCTCGCGCCTCTGGCCGACGATCTTTCGGTCGGCGTCGATTCGGCGCGCGTGACCGTCGGCCGTCCCGGCGGCCTGTCGCTGACGCCGCCCGCCATGCCGCCCCCCGATTCGCCGGCCGCCCTGACGCAGGACGGCGCCGCCTATCTCGACTTCGCGTCCTGGAACCGGGTGCAGAGCGGAAGCCTTTTCGCCACCGAGCGGCGGCTGCGCGCCGCGACCGCAAGGCTGAGAGCCGAGGACGCCCAGCACGCGCGGCTGGTTCTGGCGCGATTCTATCTGGCCAACGGCTTCGCCGCCGAGGCCCTGGGTCTGGTCGAGCTGATGCAGGCCGCCGACCCGGCGCTGCAGAGCGACCGGCAATTGCTGACGATGCGCGCCGCCGCCGATTACCTGATGGGCCGCTATCGCGACGCCCACAATGACATCGCCGGCACCGCCTTCGACGCCGACCGTCACGCCGCGCTGTGGCGCGGGCTGATCGAGGCGGCGCTTGAGGACTGGAACGCCGCGCCGGCCGATCTCGACCGTGCCGGCCCAATCCTGCATCTCTATCCGGCGCCGTGGCAGGCGCGCGCCCGTCTGGCGACGGCGGATGCGGCGCTCGCCCGCGGCCGTCTGGAGATCGTCGATGCGGCGCTGGCGCGGCTGCCGCACGACCTGCCCAAACCGCTGATGCTCGACGCGCAACTGGCGCGGGCGCGGCTTTACGCTGCCGAAAGCCGCAGCTCGGAAGCGGACGAACTGTTCGCGGCGGTGGAAAACAGCGGCGACGAGCGCGACGCGGCGCGCGCCGTGTTCTTCCAGGTGAACGCGGCGCTGGCCTCCGGAACCATGCCGGTGCCCGCAGCCATCGCGGCGCTCGAAAAGCTGCGCTTCCGCTGGCGCGGCGACGCGCTGGAGATGAAGACGCTGCGCAGGCTGAGCGCGCTTTATTTCGCCCGCCAGCACTGGCGCGAGGGCCTGCACGATCTGCGCATCGCGGCGCAGAGTTTCCCCAACGACGATCTGGGCCGCCAGGCGCAGGACGACATGCGCACCGCCTTCGTCAATCTGTTCCTCAAGGGCCAGGCCGACAGGATCGCGCCGGTCGAAGCGCTGTCGCTGTTCTACGATTACATCGATCTGACGCCGATCGGGCCCGACGGCGATGAGATGATCCGGCGCATGGCCGACCGGCTGGTCGCGGTCGATCTTCTGGGCCCGGCGGCCGACCTGCTCAAATACCAGGTCGACAAGCGGCTCGACGGCGTGGCCCGCGCCCAGGTGGCGACGACGCTGGCCTCGATTTATCTGATGGACAGGAAGCCCGAACTGGCGCTCGGCACGCTGCATGCGACGCAGGTCAGCATGCTGCCCGACGATGTCGGCCACCAGCGCATGCTGCTGCAGGCGCGCGCGCTGGCGGGCCTCAAGCGCTGGGACGAAGCGCTCGACCTGCTGGCGGTCGACCAGGCCGCCGATACGGCGCGGCTGCGCGCCGACATCTATTGGCAAAGCGGCAATTGGGAAGTCGCGGCGCAGAAGGCGGAAGATCTGCTCGGCACGCGCTGGAACGACGCGGCGCCGCTGGCGGCCGACGATCGGCGCCAGGTGATGCGCGCCGCCGTCGCCTATTCGCTGGCCAATGACGAGACCAGCCTTGACCGGCTGCGCGCCCATTTCGCCGCCAAGATGAAATCCGGCCCCGATGCCAATTCCTTCGCGGTGGTCAGCGCCCGCATCGATGCGCATGGCGTCGCCTTCCGCGACGCCGCCGCCCAGGTCGCCTCCATCGACACGCTGCAGAGCCTGATGAAGGACATGCACGCCCAAACCGCCGCCGCGCGGACGAATTGAAAGCGCTGTCCGGGGCCGTCGTCGGCGTCATCCCTCGAGGCTCGCCCTGCGGGCTCGCACCTCAGGATGACGTGTTTTTTGCGGTGCTTAAATCAACGCGTCACGCTGATGTGCGAGCGAAGCAAGCACAAACTTTCTACCCGCTCTCCCCGGCGCGCGCGCCTTCGGCGACGAGGATCGAATCGAGCCAGGCGATGGCGCGGGCGGCGAGCGTCTCGCAGCCTTTTTCGCCGATCAGCCAGTGGCTGTGGCCTTCGACCTGTTCGAAGAGGGCGCGGCCCTGGTAGCGCGCCGCGATGCGCGAGACCGTCGAGGGCGGGTTGATCTTGTCGTCCGACCCCACCAGGCAGAGCATCGCGCAGGCGACGTCGCGGGCGCGGACATGGGCGGCGCGGCGCAGATCGAGCGCCCATTGCATCACCTCGAAGGTGGCAAGCCCCGATTCCGGCACGAAGCGCGCATAGACGGCGTGGCGCTCCGCCGGCTCCAGCCGGTCCAGTGCATGCGCCGCCGCGATGGCGTAGTTGGGCGCGATCGGCGCGTTCCAGTAATCGCCGGTCATCAGCAGGGCCTGCGCCGAGGCGATCTCGAACATGGTGGACGGCAGCACGCCCCAGGGCGCCGACGGCGCCAGCAGCACGCAGGCGCGCGCCTTGCCCCGCGCCGCCAGCATCTGCGCCAGAAGCCCGCCCAGCGAATGGCCGACCAGGATCGGCGTCTCGCCGAGCCCCGCGATCAGCTTTTCCAGATCGTCGGCGTAATCGAGCAGGCTGGTCTTGCCCAGCGCGCGTGGCGGCGCCTGGCCGCAATCGTGAAAGCGCAGCGTCGGCGCATGCACCGCATAGCCCTTGCCCTCGAACGGCTTGCGGAACCTGTCGAACGCCCACGGCCCGCAAAAGGCGCCGTGGATCATCACCAGGGGCGGCCTTGCGCGTTTTCGCATCAGGCGGGAAACGCCAGGTCGCGGAACGCCTCGATCACCTTGGCATAGGTGTCGCGCTTGAACGGCACGATCAGCCTGGGCAGCGCTTCCATCGCCAGCCATTTCCATTCGGCGAATTCGGGTTCTTCGGTGCGGATGTCGATATCCCTGTCCTCGCCGGTGAAGCGCATCGCCAGCCATTTCTGGCGCTGGCCGCGATAGCGTCCCTTGAGCGCCGCGCCCAGGAGATGCGCCGGCAGGTCGTAGGCCAGCCAGCCATCCATCTCGCGCAGCAATTCGGCCTTGTTGGTGCCGATCTCTTCCTTGAGTTCGCGCAGGCCGGCGACCACCGGGGTTTCGCCCGGATCGATGCCGCCCTGCGGCATCTGCCAGCCCTCCACCGTCTGGTCGATCCGCCGCCCGACGAAGACCAGGCCTTCGCGGTTGATCAGCATCACGCCCACGCAGGGGCGGTAGGGCAGGTCGTCGTGGCGCAGGAGCGGGCCGGGACGCGGCATGGTGTGCGAACTTTTATTTGGGCGTCGGGACTATGGCCGATGCGGGCACCAGAACAAAGCCCCGTCCGGACAGACCTGCAGCCCAGCGATTCACCCGGTCGATCGTCACCGGATAAAGGAACCCGCTGCCGGCAGCGCTGCCATGCGCGCGCGCCGCGTTTTCGAGCGCGGAGAGGCGGCGGTCGATCTCCATCGCGGTCTGGATCGTGTCGACGGTCGAATCGGCCTGCGCGAAGCCGGTGCCGGCACGCGCCGCGACGTCTGGGCCGGCGGAGCGGGTGGCCGAGCCGTTGTCGTAGAAGAACAGCCCGCGCCGCGCCAGAAAGGTCAGCACCGGCTCCAGCGACGCGGCATCGGCGAGAAAGCGTTCGCCCAGAAGGTTGGTCACGCCGGCATAACCGGAGAAGCGCGTCAGTGCCCAGACCAGGCGCTCGGTATTGGCATCCTCGCCGACGCCGGCGCGCAGCGTGTGCGGGCCGGGATCGCTGTCGGGAAAATCGTCGGGTTCCATCGGCACTTCGAGCAGCACCTCATGGCCCTGCTGCCGCGCCGCGCCGACCCAGCGCTGGGCGTCGCCGGCATAGGGCGCGAAGGCC
>JAATGL010000255.1 GCA_015654705.1 Alphaproteobacteria bacterium
ACCCCGTCCCAGAACGACAGCGTCTTGATCGGGATCAGCGCCTGGTCGTGATACATGCAGAGCGCCGCGTCGTAGCCACGCCGCGCCTCCTCGTGGAACAGCGTGTCGGCGGAGAGCGGCCCGCGCACCGCGTGCCCGCGCCCCTGCAGCGCGGCGACCGCCGGCGCCACGATGCGCGAATCCTCGCCGCCCAGCATGCCGTCCTCGCCGGCATGCGGATTGAGTCCCGCCACGACGAGGCGCGGACCGGCAATGCCGAAATCGCGCGCCAGCGCCGCCAGCACGATCTCGCCCGTCTCGACGATGGCCGCCGTGCGGATCGCATGCGGCACGTCTGAGAGCGGGATGTGGATGGTCAGCGGCACCACGCGCAATTGATCGCTCGCCAGCATCATCACGGCGCGCGGCGCCCCGGTCAGATGCGCCAGATACTCGGTATGGCCGGGAAAGCCGAAGCCGGAAGCGGCCAGCACCGCCTTGTTGATCGGCGCCGTGACCAGCGCCGCCGCCTCGCACGACAGCGCGGCCTGCACGGATGTCTCGATGGCTTCCAGGATCGCCGCGGCGCCCTCCGGATCGGGCCGGCCGGGCACGCGGCAGGCGGCCGCCTCCGTGGCGATCAGCGCCTCGGCCGGAACCTCGCCGCAGGCGCGAAAGACGAGCGGGTCGCCCACCAGGCGCAGGGGACGCGCGCCGATGCGTCCGCCCAGGGCCGCGAAGGCCTGCACCGCGATCTCCGGCCCGATGCCGGCCGGCTCGCCCATGGTCACCAGAACGGGTGCGTCGGGCGCCGGCTCAGCGCGTTTCGACATTGGCTTCGCGCCGCAGGTCGCGAATGTAGCGCCGCGCCAGCATGCTGATCTGCTGCTGGAAGAGGCGGCGCTCCACCTCGTCGCGCGTCGGCAGGACGAATGCCGTCATCTTCGGCACCGCCTTGTCGCAGCGCGCGATGACCTCGATGCCGGCCGGCGACATGAACGGCGCGGTCGGCTGTCCGGCGTCGGTCTTGGCCAGTTCGCTCTGCATCTGCGCGCTGAGATCGGCGAGCTTCATTTCGCCGAGATCCATGAAGACGGCGCCGTGCAGCGCGCCGACCAGCTTCTGCAATTGCGGGCAGCTCGTGATGCGCTGGCGGATTTCGCCGGCGGCCTTCATCGCGTTGTCGACATAGACCTGCGGCGCCTTGGGCGGCAGCGGCAGCAGCAGGCGCGCCAGCGGCAGATAGCCCGGCTTCTCCGGCGCCTGCAGGGTGGCCGGATCGGGTAGCTTGGTGCCCAGCGGCTCCTGGCGGTCGCGCAGCGCCAGGATGTAATAGCCGCCATTGGAGCGGATCGGCGGCGACCTGCCGCCGACGGAAAGCTTCTTGACGGCGTCGTTCAGCTCCGGCGTGAGCTGGCCGTCATGCACCCAGCCGATGTCGCCGCCCTCCGCCGCCGTCGGGCTCTGGCTGAACTGGCGCGCGATGGAGGGAAACGGCGCGCCGTTGTCCATCTGGCTTTCGAGGTCGTTGGCGTTCTTGAGGACCTTGGCGTCCTGGTCGGGCGATTCCACGGCGAGGAAGATTTCCGCCACCAGGTAATGCGGCTTGTCCTTGCCTTCGGAGACCCGGGCCAGTTCCTCGTCGACATCGGCGGGCGTGATGTTGATGCGATCGCCATATTCGTCCTCGATCGCCTTCTGCCAGGCGAGCTGGACCGAGATCTGCGCCCGCAGGGTCTCGATCGCGACATGGTCGCGCGCCAGGATGCCCTTGAGCTGGTCGAGGGTCAGGTGGTTGTCGTGCAGGATCCCTTCGATCTCCTTGTCGACCTCGGTCGGCGAGACGGTGATGTTCTTGCGCTGCGCCTCCTCCAGTTCCAGCTTCTCGGTCTTGAGCTGTTCGAGGACCTGGGGACGCAGCTTCTTGACCGCGTCCGGCGTCTCCTGCATGCCGGAGGTGGAGATCACCAGCGCCAGGCGCTGGCGCAGGTCGTATTCGGAGACGATCTGGTCGTTGACGATGGCGGCGACGCCGTTCTTGTCGCGGTCGGCATCCAGCTCGGTGGTGATCAGCGCCGCGGCCGGCTCGGTCGAGGCGACGCGCGCCTTGGCGGGGGCCGCCTGCGCCCATAGCGGCAGGGGTTCCAGCGCCAAAAGACCCGTGAGGGGCAGCGCGGACAGGGCAAAGCGGAGGAAAAAAGCGGTCTTCGGCAGTGTTCTCACGAGGTCTTTCCCGGCTATCGCCCCGCCCCAAACGGACTGCCCCTAACCAGCGGCGCAGAATAAGCAATTCGGCCTGACGTTCAAGGACGGTTGTAGCTGAATATGTCCTGGTGAAACAGGCTGAACGGCAGGATCGGCTGGTCGCCGGTCTTCAGCCCGATGCGCAGGATGACGGCGGTCGAGGGCGGCAGGCCGGGCTGGCTGGTGAATTTGCGCCGGTAGGCGACCGCCACCGCCAGGCACTCGTCCTCATAGCCAAGCCCGTATTCGCTGTCGAGCATTTCGCCGGCGATCAGGTCGCGGCGGATGGCGGCGAAGGCCTGCCAGTTGCGATAGAAGTTGAGGTCGGCCTGGGCGTTGATTTCCTCGCGCGAATCCAAGCCCAGCGTCATCGCCGACGGCGCCAGCTGCACATAGCTCACCTGCAGCGACGAGCGGCCATAGGTTCCGGTGAGATAGACTTCGTTGCGGCGGACGTCGCCGGTCTCCTCGTCGAGGTCGATGCGGTGGGTCAGGTCGATATAGGGCGGGAACTTGACGCTGAAGCGTCCGACGATGTCGGACTGGGTGCCGGCCAGCCCGGAATCGGGGGCAAATTCGGGATCGGCCTTCAGGCGGAAGCTCTCGCCGACCAGCGCCTCGATATGGGCGACGGGCAGGATCGCGTCCACGCGGACGCCGGCATTGGCGCGCGGCCCGCCCTCGACCACGTCCTCGCCCGGCAGCTGGTCGAAGCTGAACAGGTTGTTCTCGTCGAGTTCGAGGCTGGCGCTGTCCTCGTTGGGCAGGTTGGGCGGATTGCCGCCATAGGGCGCCAGCACGACCTGGCCGATCGGCTCGACGACGAAGGCGTCGCCGCCGCTGCGGTTCGAGACGAACGGCCAGCGCCAGTCGAGCCCCAGATAGGGCATGGCGCGCTCGACGAAATGGCCGCTGGGCGGCAAAGGCGCCTCATTGTCGATGTGATAGACGTCGCCGCGCGCGTCGGCCTGCACGGTGATGAGCTGGCCGTCGCCGGTGATGAAGGGCAGCCGCCAGCGCGCCTCCGCCGTCGCGCGCTGGTCGTCGGTGCCCTCGTCGCGGGTCAGCGCCACGCTGCTGAAATCGAAGCGGAACTGGCCGCCCAGCAGATGGTCCAGCGGGATGTAGCTGTATTCGACCAGCGGCAGCGGCACCGGAAAGCTGCGGTTATCGTCGGTCGGGCGCAGGCCCTGGAAGAAATAGCCGGTGACGGCGAAGCGGCTGCGCCCGCTCTCGCCTTCGAGGAAAAGATCGCTGGTCAGCCGGTCGAGCTGCGAGATGTCGTAGCGCTTCAGATAGGTGTCGTCGGAGGTGACCTGGACGTCGAAGCCCGTCGTCCAGGCCGGCGAGACCGGAATGCGGCCCGAGCCGAACAGGTGGCTGTAGACCTGGTCCTGGGTGCCGGAGACGCCGCCATTGGGATTGAAGCCGGCGCTGCCCTGCAGCCACATGCCGCCATCCATCCAGCGCTGGCGGTATTCGCTCTCCAGCACGTCGCCGCCATGCGTCGTGATCAGCGGCGCGATGGTGGCGTCGTTCGACGGCGACAGCGCGATATAGACCGGCAGGCGCAGGAAATAGCCGATCGTGCTGGACGAACCGAGATCCGGCGTCAGCAGGCCCGAGGCGTAGCGCACGGAGGGATCGGGCTGCGTCATGTAGGGCGTGTAGAGGACCGGCACGCCGAAGAACTCGACGGTGGCGTCGTGGAACTTGATGCGGTGCTTCAGCTGGTCGTAGACGATGCGGTAGGATTTGACCTGCCACACCGGCGTGCGCTGGCCCGGCTTGTTGCAGATCTTGCAGGGCGTGTAGGCGGCGCGCCAGGCGGTCGTGTAGCGCTCCTGCTCGCGCCGGGCTCTGGGGGCTGCGAGCCGGCCGGTCTTGCCGATCAGCGCCGCGAAGCCCTCGAGCGCGCCGTTGCGCATCCGGTCGGTCAGCGTGACGTGATCGGCGAAGGCGACATTGCCCTTGGCGTCGATCACGTTGACATGGCCGCTCGCCACCATCGTGTCGCTGTTCTGGTCGTAGGTCAGCTTTTCCGCCATCAGCATGCGGCCGTCCTCGTCGACTTCGACGTGGCCCGTCGCCGTCACGATCTGGTTGTTGGCGTCGTAGACGACCTGGTCGGCCTGCAGCAGGATGTCGTCGGCCTTCTTGCCGGCCGCCGCGGCGGAGGCCGCGAACAGCAGGCCGGCCGCGCAGAGCGCGCTCCCCGCCAGAAGACGGCTTTTCATCCGTCCTCCTGATGGAAGACCAGCGCCATGCCGATCAGGATCGCGGCCAGCGCCGGCGCGGTGGCGGCCAGCAGCACCGGCAGGATGCCCGACTGGCCGAGCGCCCGCGTCAGATCGCTGAAGAAATAGACGCCGAAGCCCGACAGCGCGCTGACCAGCACGACGCGCGGCAGGCCGCCGCCGCGCGTCAGCCTGAGCGAGAAGCTGGCCGCCATGAACACCATCGCCGCGAACAATGCGGGCAGCGCCAGCAGCGTGTAGAAATAAAGCTCGTAGCGGGTCGCCGCGAAGCCGGCGTTCTGCGCCGCGCGGATGAAGCCCGGCAGCGCCCAGAACGACAGCGTGTCGGGCGAGGCGAAACTTTCCTGGATCTGCGTCGGCGTCATCGTCGTGGGCAGGTCGTAGCGCGCGAAATGTTTCGGTCCGCCCTCGGCGCCGCTGACCCAGGCGTCGCGCAGCACCCAGGCGCCGGTCGCGAGTTCGGCGCTGCGCGCGTCGATGCGGCCGAGGAAATGGTCACGGGCGCCGTAGCGGAAGACGTCCACGTCCTCCAGCCGCGCCCCCTGTGCGCTGACCCGCAGCGCGTGGATGACCGATTGCTGGTCCTCGTCGCCCTGGCGCAGCCACAGCCCGTTCTGCGACACCGCCAGCTGCGATTCCTCGCCGCGGATATATTTGGCCTCCAGCGCCGCGAACTGCGCCAGCAGCCGCGAGGAGATCGGCGTGAAGACGACGACCGCGAAAACGCCAATCAGCACGGCGACGATCAGCGGCGGGGCGAGGAAATCCCAGGCCGAGAGCCCGGCGGCGCGCGTCGCCACCAGCTCCTGGTTGCGCGACAGCCGCGCGAAGGCGAAGACGCCGCCCAAGAGCACCGCGAAAGGCAGCAGCTTCTGTCCCAGATCGGGCAGTTGCAGAAGGCTCATGCCGATGATCACGCCGGTGGTGACGTTGTGGCCGGAGGTGCGGTTGATCAGGTCGACGATGTCGATCGAGAACGCCAGCAGCAGGAAGGCGCCGTAGACCACCGCGACGCCGAGCAGGAACTGCAGTGCCAGATAGCGGTAGAGCGTCCACGACCAGCTCATGCGGCCAGCTCCGGCTCCGCGGCCACCGGACGCGCGAACAGCGCGGCGGGATCGAAGCCCATCAGCATCGCGACCGCGCCGGCCACGCCCAGCAGCGGGATCAGATAGAAGAACACGCTCAGCAGCGGATGGCGGATCGCCAGCCCCTGCACGCCGTAGCCGGCGATGCGCAGCAGCGCGGCCGCGACCACCGCCAGCGTGAGACGAAGCGCCTGGGCGCCGCGCGCCCGCCGCCCGCGCGCGATCACCGCCAGCGCGATCAGCCCGAAGGCGACGCAGTAGAGCGGCTGCGCCAGCCGGTTGTTGGCTTCGGCGAAATAGGCGTCGCGGACGGCGCGGCGCAGCGTCGGGCTCGGCCAGAACAATTCGTTCAGGAAACGCTCATTGGTGGCGCGGTCGGTGGTGCGCGCCGGCCCGGCGAACTGGTCGAGATTGAACGGATAGCTCTGGAATTTGAGCACCGAGAGATGCGCGCCGCCGTCGGCGCTCTGCTCGATCGTGCCGCCATACATCAAGAGCCGCGCGCCGGCCGGCGTCTGGGCGAGCTGGCCGCTCTCCGCGATATAGGTGACCGGGCGCTTGCGGTTGCGGCTGTCATGCACCAGCACGCCGCGGATATGGCCGTCGGAATTGAGCTCGCGGATGAAGACGGTGAGATCGGCCGCGGGGGTGTTGAACTCGCCCTCGTCGAGCAGCGCGGCGCCGACATCGGCGCGGATGTCGAGCACCTTGTCCTTCATCGCCCGCTGGCCGGCCGGCATCAGGTAGAGTCCGCAGGCATAGGTGATGGCCATCACGATGGCCGCGGCGACGAGCACCGGCACCGCCAGCTGCGCGCGGCTGTAGCCGGCCGACGACATCACCACCAGCTCGCTGTCCGAACTGAGCTTGGTCAGCGCATAGAGCGTGCCGGCGAAGAAGGCGATCGGCAGGATGATGACCAGCAGGCTCGGCAGGATCAGCACCGTCAGATAGGCGAAGGTCGCCGCCGACTGGCCGCGGTTGATCACCAGGTCGAGCAGGCGCAGCGATTGCGTCAGCCAGACCACGATGGTCATCAGGAACGCGAACAGCGCCGCCGGCCCGATCAGCTGAGCAAGGACGTAGAGCGACAGTCGCGGCATCGTCGGCCAGCCCATGCGCCACGGCAGACGCGGCTTGCGCGCGCCTTGCCCCTTCTGCGATTCGTCCTAAACTAGCATCCTAAGCCCTTGCCGCCGCAACCGAACTTCAGCAATTAAATTCGAGACATTGACGGGAGACAAACGATGCAATTGTCCTTTGCCGCGCCGGCCGCGGTCGCCTCCGGCGCCTGGGTGGTCGGCGCGCTGGAAGGCTCCGTGCTGCTGCCGGCGGCGCTCAGGGCCGACAGGGCGGCGGGACAGGCGCTGACGCGGGCGCTCGCCGTCAGCCGTTTCACCGGCAAGAAGGGACAGTCGCTGGAGATTCTGGCGCCCGCCGGCGTCGCGGCGTCGCGCATCGTGCTGGTCGGTCTGGGCAATGCGCCGGAGGTCGATGCCGACGGCATCGAGCATGCGGCGGCCGGCGTGATCGGGCGGCTGTCCAAGACGGGCGAGACCGCCGTCACCTTCGAGATCGACCTGCCCAAGGGCACAAGGCTGAAACCCGACGCGCTGGCGGCGCATCTGGCGATGGGGGCGCGGCTGAAGAGCTACACGTTCAACCAGTACCGCACCAAGGATCTCGCCGAGCACGAAACCCGGTTGAGCAGGGTGAGCATCGCGACGCCGGACGCTTCGGGCGCGCGCAAGGCCTGGGCCGCGCTGGAGGCGGTGGCGGACGGCGTGTTCCTCGCCCGCGACCTGGTCAACGAGCCGCCAAACATCCTTTCGCCGCAGGAATTCGCGCGCCGCGCCAGGGCGCTCGCCAAGCTCGGCCTGAAGGTCGAGGTCTTGGGCGTGGCCGAGATGACAAAGCTCGGCATGGGCGCGCTGCTCGGCGTCGGCCAGGGCAGCGAGCGCGAAAGCCAGCTCGTCGTGATGCAATGGAACGGCGGGCGCAAGAAGGACCGGCCGGTCGCCTTCGTCGGCAAGGGCGTCTGCTTCGATTCCGGCGGCCTGTCGTTGAAGACCGGCGCCGGCATGATGGGCATGAAGGGCGACATGGGCGGCGCCGCGGCGGTGACCGGCGCGATGCGGGCGCTGGCGGTGCGCAAGGCGCGCGTCAATGCGGTCGGCGTCGTCGGCCTGGTCGAGAACATGCCGGAAGGCAAGGCGCAGCGCCCCGACGACGTGGTCAA
>JAATGL010000248.1 GCA_015654705.1 Alphaproteobacteria bacterium
ACCCTGAGCCCATCTTCCGCCGGCTCGATATGGATGTCGGAGGCGCGCGCTTCCGAAGCACGCGCGATCAGGCTGTTGACCGTGCGCACCACCGGCGCGTCGCTCGCCAGATCCTTGAGCCGCTCGACATCGGCCTCGTCGACGGATTCGGCATCGCCCTCCTCCAGCGCCGCCGCCCCGTAAAGCCGGTCCAGCGCCGCCTCGATGTCGTTGGCCTTGGCGACCAGCGGGCGCACCTTGCGGCCCAGGGCGAAGGCCAGCGCCTCCAGCGGATAGGGATCGAGCGGATCGATCAGCGCCACGTCGATGCCGGATTCCGTTTCGGCGATCGGCACCGCCTTGATGTCGCGCAGGAAGCGCACCGAGATCGTGTCGTCGAGAATGCGCTCGGCGGGAAAATCGCTGGTCGCGGCGATCGGCAGCCCGGTCTCCTTGGCGATCGCGCCGGCCAGCGCCTGCTCCGCGATCATGCCCAGCCGCGTCAGGACGGAATCCAGCCGTTCGCCGGTCTCGGCCTGAACCAGCCGCGCCCGCGCGAGCGTTTCGGGGGCAACGAGCCCTTTCTCCAAGACGAGCTGATCCAGCCTCATCGCGTGTCCGTCTGTCCGATATAGCGTCCCAAGGTCCTACCCTATGTCGCAGCGCCGTGAAATGCCACGACCGCCGCCGGCCGGCGCCGCCGCCGCGCCGCGCAAAATGTCGCCTTCCATTACCGGGTTCCCGTACCGCATTGAATTAAAAGCGTTTAACGGCCGTCCCGATTCCGCCATATACAGACCGGCTTAGCTGGCCGGACAATCCTTGCGCGATCTTTAACCGACCTCTTTCCACCGCCGGCAGAGGCGAGGGCAGTCTGGCGACAACGATATTAAATTATCGTCAGCCGGCCGTTTTCGATCGCAATCGGTCCCGATGATGGTCGCCGGTCCACCGACAGCGGAAGTCTCGCAGGCTGCTCCGGCCCCCCGCGCGGCCGACGCGGAGAACGGTCCTTCGCGGCACCACGGCGCGTGTCGTACAATTGACTTCGATTGCAGACACGATAGCTTCGCTGCCGTGCAAGGGGAATCTACATGAACAAGGCGAATCTTCTTCTGTCCACCGCGGTCGGCCTGGCATTTGTCGTTGCCGGCCCGGCGGGAATAGCGGCCTCCGGCAAGAAACACGCGGCCAATGGCGCGAAAAAGCATATGGCCGTGGATTTCGCCAGGCTGGGCCTCAAACAGGCGGTCGGCCAGCGCAAGAAGACCCCGACGCTCAAGGAAGCGTTCCTGGTCGAAACCTGGGGCGTGACGACCCAGACCATCGCGCCGATGACGATGGTGTTTGACGACGCGCCGCAGAAAATCAAGTGCAAGAACGCCTGCACGGTCGTCACCAACAACACGGCCCAGCTGGTTTCGTACTATTCCTACGACCATGCCTCGATCTGTCCGGTGGTGGACGGCGTCGTCACCAATGGCGGCTGCTACTTCTCGGGCTCCCTGCCCATCGCCACCATCACCAACATCGCCAACCAGACCAATCTCGCGGTCAGCGCCGGCACGCACACCGTGCAGACCTATCTCTATGTGACGGAGCCCTCCTATCTGGGCCACTATCAGAACGACTATCACGTCTACGAGTGACCGGCGTGGCGGGCGCATGTCCCCCGCCGCTGAATGCCGTCATTGACAGGTTGCCCCGAGGCCGTCTTTGTTTCGGCCTTCCGTCGGGAACCGGATCGTGAGTGCAGCAAGCGCGGCATCGGGCGCCAAGGCCGATTTACAATTGCAGAAGGCGGCCGCTTCCCTTCGCGAGCAACGCCCCCTCGTCGCGGAAAGCATCCTGCGGCGCTTCCTCGAAGCGAATCCGGCGAATGTCGATGCCCTCGCGATGCTGGCGGAGGCGGCGCTGCGGCTCGAACAGAACCAGGAGGCCGAAGACCTTCTGGTCCGCTGCCTGGACCTCGCACCGGACTTCGCCGCGGCGCGCCGCAGCTATGTGACGGTGCTCCTCCAGCGGAACAAAACCGGAGAGGCCTTCCTTCAGATCGACGAACTCCTTGGACGGGCCCCGGACGATCCCGCTTCCCGCAGCCTGAAGGCGATGGCGCATGGCTGGGTGGGCGCGTTTGCGCAGGCCGCGGCGGAGTACGACATCCTGCGCCAAGCCTCGCCGAAAGCGACCGGGCCCTGGCTCGCCTATGCCCACACGCTGAAGACGCTGGGCCGGCGCGATACGGCGATCGCGGCCTATCGCGACGCGATCGCGCAGTTTCCGCGCCTCGGCGAAGCCTGGTGGAGCCTGGCGAACCTCAAGGGCTTCCGCTTTTCGGATGCCGAGGTCGCGGCCATGCGCGAGATGCTGGCGACCGCCACCCTGACGGTCGATGGCCGCATCCAAATTCAATTCGCGCTGGGCAAGGCGCTCGAAGACGCGGGCCGCTACGCCCAGTCCTTCGAGAAATACGAGGAAGCGAATGTCCTCAAACGCGCCACGCTGGAATACAATGCGGAAAAGACCAGCGCCTACATCTCCAACTGCAAAACCCTCTTCACGCCGAATTTTCTCGCCGACCGGGCGGGAACCGGATGCCCCGCGCCCGATCCGATCTTCATCGTCGGGCTGCCCCGTTCGGGCTCAACTCTGATCGAGCAGATCCTGTCGAGCCATTCGGCGATCGAGGGAACGACGGAACTCTATGTGCTGCCTTATCTGGCCGGGCGGATCGGCAGCCGCATCGCGTCGAGACATGGGCAGGCGCATAGAATATTGGCGACGGATTCGCAGGCGCCCTATCCGGAGATCCTGCGAAATCTCGATGCGGACGGCGCCAGGGCGCTGGGCGAGGAATTCCTCGAACGCACGCGCCCTTACCGGACATCGCGGCGGCCGTTCTTCATCGACCGGATGCCGGACAATTTCGGCCATGTCGGCCTGATCCAGATGATCCTGCCCAATGCGAAGATCATCGACGTGCGCCGCCATCCGCTCGCCTGCTGCTTTTCCAACTTCAAACAGTATTTTCCGCTCGGCAAGGACTTTTCCTACAGCCTGACCGATCTCGGCCGCTACTATGCCGACTATATCGAGCTGATGGCGCATTTCGATCGCGTGCTGCCCGGCAAAATTCATCGCGTCTTCTACGAACGGATAATCGAGAATCCGCAGCGCGAGATACGCCGCCTGCTCGATTACCTCGGACTGAATTTCGAGGAACAATGCCTGCGGTTTTACGAAACCGAGCGGCCCGTGCGCAGCGCCAGTTCCGAGCAGGTCCGCATGCCGATCTTCCGGGACGGGCTGGAAGCATGGCGCCCCTATGAGCCATGGCTGGGGCCGCTCAAGACCGCGCTGGGACCGGCCCTGACCGCATACGCGCCGCAGAGCGCGCAATGATGGCGGCTGCCGAACAAACGCTGCTGAGGGACGCGGCGGCGGCGCTGCGCGATGATCGCCCCGAGATCGCCGAACGGCCGTTGCGCCAAGTCCTCGCCGCCCATCCCGACAATGTCGATGCGCTGAAGATGCTGGCCGAGATCGCGGTTCGCGCCGGCTGCCATGAAGACGCCGAAGCGCTTCTGGCGCGCTGTCTCGAATGCGCGCCGGATTTCGCCGCCGCGCGCTATCGCTATGCGACGCTGCTGTTCCGGCAGAACAAGGTCCACCGGGCGCTCGCCGAGATCGAGCGCCTGCTGCAGGACGATCCGCGCAATCCCGAATGCCTGGCGCTGCAAGCCGTGGCGCTGGGCGGGGCGGGCGACTATGACGGCGCGATCGCCTGCCACCAAAATCTGCTGCGCGAGCATCCGGACCGCTCCGGCGCCTGGCTGAACTACGCGCTTGACTTGAAGACCGCCGGCCGCGGGCGCGAGAGCATCGCCGCCTATCGCGGCGCGATCGCGCGCTTCCCCGACCTGGCGGAGGCTTATTGGGCGCTCGGCAACCTGAAGACCTTCCGTTTCGAGGCGGCCGAGATCGATGCGATGCAGGTCCAGCTCGCGCGCGGCGATCCGCCGGCGCGCGCGCGCTGCCTGCTGCATTTCGCGCTGGGCAAGGCGCTGGAAGACGCGGGCGCGTTCGCGCAGTCCTTCGTGCATTATGCGAGCGCCAACGCGCTGCAGCGCGCCGTTGTCAACTACGACGCCGACGGGACCACCGAGGCCCTTCGGCGGGTGCGCGATGTCTTTACGCGCGAATTCCTGGACGCGCGCGCGGGTGCGGGCTGCGGCGCGCCCGATCCGATCTTCATCGTCGGATTGGCGCGATCGGGCTCGACCCTTATCGAACAGATCCTGTCCAGCCATCCGGCCATCGAGGCGACCATGGAGCTGCCCAATATCGGCGCCCTGATCGACCGGCTCGACGGCGCTTACCCGGAGGTGCTGCAAACTCTCGACCCCGAGGTCTTCGCGGCTCTCGGCGAGGAATATCTGGACGAAACGCGTGCGCATCGCAGGCTGGGCCGGCGCTTCTTCATCGACAAGATGCAGGAGAATTTCCGCCATGCCGGCCTGATCCACCTGATCCTGCCCAACACCAAGATCGTCGACGCCCGCCGCCATCCGATGGCCTGCGGCTTCTCCAACTTCCGGCAGAATTTCGAATCCTTCTACGGCGTCAGCTACGATCTCGCCGATATCGGCCGCTACTACACCGACTATGCCGCGCTGATGGCGCATTTCGATTCCGTGCTGCCGGGCCGCATCCACCGCGTCTTCTATGAGCGGCTGGTCGCCGATCCGCAGCACGAGGTGGGCCTGCTGCTCGACTATCTGGGGCTTCCCTCCGACGCGCGCTGCCTGCGCTTCCATGATAACGAGCGGCCGGTGCGCACCGCCAGTTCCGAGCAGGTCCGCCTGCCGATCTACACGGACGCGCTGGAACAGTGGCGCAACTACGAGCCATGGCTTGCCCCGCTCAAGGCCGCGCTCGGGCCGGTGCTGGCGTCATATCCGGATGTGCCGGCGTGAGGACTGCGTCCGACGACCGATCGGTCCACCGCGCCGAGATAAAGCGGCTGCTCGCGAGCGATCCCGCGAAGGCCGAGGCGCTGGCGCGCGACGTGCTGCGGGAAAACCCGGACGAGCCGGACGCCCTGCTGATGCTGGCGATCGCGCTGCGCAAAAAAGGCGCGACGAATTCGGCGCGCACAGTCCTGGAAGGGCTGGTAGACGCTCAGCCGCAGATGGCGCCGGTGCATTACGAACTGGGTCTGGTCCTCGCGACGGCCGGCGACAACCGCGGCGCGACGGCGTCGCTGCGCCGCGCGGTCGATCTCGATCCGGGCTTCGCACGCGCCTGGCATGCCCTGGGCGACCAGTTGACCCGCATGCACAGCAAGGGCGCCGAGGCCGCCTATGCCGGGCATTTCTACGCATCGGTCGGCGATCCGCGCCTGCGCGAAGCGATGACGGCCTATCGCGAGGACCGGATGGACGAGGCGGAACGTCTGCTGCTCACCTGCCTCGAAAGCGATCCGGCGAGAGTCAACGCGCTCAAGCTGCTGGGCGAGATCGCGCTGCGCGGCAACCGGCCGGCGCACGCCGAGAACTTTTTCAAACGCTGCGTCGAACTTGCGCCGGATTTCGCCGCCGCCCGGTTCCGCTACGCCACCGTCCTGATGACGCAGAACAAGCTGCAGGACGCGATCGACCAGATCGACCTGCTCCTCGTGCGCGACACGGCCGATCCCTATCACCGCAACCTGAAAGCCGCCGCGCTGATCCGCATGAGCGCCTTCGCTGAGGCTGCGGCGGAATACGAAATCCTGCTGAAGGAATTTCCCAACCAGCCCGGCGCCTGGCTGGCATACGGCCACGCCCTGAAGGCCATGGGTCGGCGCGAGCAGTGCATCGCGGCCTATCGCACGGCGATGCGCCTCCTTCCCGGCCTCGGCGACGCCTATTGGAGCCTGGCGAACCTGAAGGTCTTCCGCTTCAGCGACGCCGAGGTCGACGCGATGCGCGCGCAACTGGCACGCGCCGATCTGAAGGGCGAGAATCGCGGCCGCTTCCATTTCACGCTGGGAAAAGCGCTGGAGGACCTTGGGCAATACGCGCAATCCTTCGCGCATTACCGGCGCGGCAACGAACTGATCCGCGCCGTGATCGCCTATGATCCCGATGAGACGACGCAGCAAGTGCGCCGCGCGAAAGTGCTCTATACGCGCGCCTTCTTCGCCGGGCGCGCCGGCAGCGGCTGTCCCGCCGCCGATCCGATCTTCGTGGTGGGGATGCCGCGCTCGGGCTCGACGCTCATCGAGCAGATCCTGGCCAGCCATTCCGCCGTCGAAGGCACCACGGAGCTGCGCGCCATGCCCTATCTGGCCGGGCGGCTCGGCGGAAAGACCAGGCCCGGCGATGCCGCGCCGCTTTATCCCGGGATCATCGGCACGCTCGACGCCGCCGCGCTGAAAAGCCTCGGCGAGGAATATCTGTGGCGCGCGCGGCAGCACCGGCGGCTCGGCCGCCCGCTGTTCATCGACAAGATGCCCGGCAATTTCGCGCATATCGGCCTGATCCGGCTGATCCTGCCGAACGCCAGGATTATCGACGTGCGCCGCCATCCCCTCGCCTGCTGCCTGTCCAACTTCAAGCAGCATTTCGGCAACGGCCAGCTTTTCAGCTATGGCCTCGGCGATCTCGGCCGCGCCTATTTCGACTATGTCGAACTGATGGCGCATTTCGACGCGGCGCTGCCCGGCAAGATCCATCGCGTCTTCTATGAAGACCTCGTCGCGGAGCCCGAGAAGGAAGTCCGCGCGCTGCTCGACCATATCGGCCTGCCGTTTGAGGACGCGTGCCTGCGCTTCCACGAGAACAAGCGGGTGGTGCGCAGCGCCAGCGCCGAACAGGTCCGGCTGCCGCTCTTCACCGACGCTCTCGACCATTGGCGGTATTACGAGCCGTGGCTGCAGCCATTGAAGAGCGCGCTGGGCTTTGTGCTGGAAAAATATCCCGCGGTGCCGGAATTTTACAGCCGGCTGCGCGCCACGCTAGACTGTCCGACGAACTGGGACGGCGAGCAGCGCTGGTCCGGCCGATCCGTCCGGATGGATACGGCGCCGGCCATCGCGCGCTGACGTCATCGCAAACGCGTGACGGAAATCGAGTTGGGATTGATCTGTTGACGATGCTTGACGAACGCGCCGAGGCGCGGACGCCCGACGGCCCGCAGGCGCGGCTGCTGCACGCTGCGGCGCAGCGCCGGCGGGGCGACGTCGCGGCGGCGCGAACCATCCTTGAGCCCCTGGCTGCGGCGTGGCCCGACGGCGCAGAGGTGCGCCTGGAACTCGGACTGGCCCTGGCTGAACTGGGCGAGAACCAGGCGGCGATCGCGGTGCTGACCGAGGCCGTCAACCTCGACCGCAACCTCACCCAGGCGTGGTCGGCGCTCGGCGAGCAATATCTGCTGGTCGGCGACAGCCTCGCCTCCGACGCGGCCTACGCCTATCACTTCAATGTCGCGGTGCGCGAGCCGCACATGCTGAAGGCGGTCGCGGCGCTGCGCAACGGCCGGCCCGACATCGCCGAGGACATCCTGATCGAATTCCTGGAGTCGCATCCCGACGACGTCAACGCGATCAAGATGCTGGCCGAGGCCGCAATCGCCTGCGACCGCAACGAGGACGCGTCCGTGCTGCTCGAACGCTGCCTCGAACTCGCGCCGGATTATGCCGCCGCCCGCTACCGCTATGTCTCGACGCTCTATCTGCAGAACAGGCTTCAGGAAGCGCTTCCGCATATCGACGTGCTGCTCGAAACCGATCCGAAAAATCCGCAGTTCCGAACGATGAAGGCCTCGCTTCTCGGCCAGATGGGCAACGACAGGGATTCGCTCGCGCTGTTCGAGGCGCTGGTGCGCGAATATCCCAGGCATCCCGCCTCCTGGGTGAGCTATGGCCATACGCTCAAATCGGCCGGACGGCAGGAGGACGGCGTTCTGGCCTATAGGAAGGCCATCGAATTGCTGCCGCAGCTCGGCGGCGGCTATTGGAGCCTCGCCAATCTCAAGACCTTCCACTTCGGCGACGCGGACATCGCCGCGATGCACGACCAACTCGAACGCGCCGATCTGCGCATCGAAGCGCGGGTGCAGTTCCTTTTCGCGCTGGGGAAGGCCTATGAGGACCGCAAGCTCTACGAAAAATCCTTCGACCATTATCAGAAGGGCAACGCGCTTTGGAGGTCCACGGTCGCCTACAACGCCGAACAGACGGACGCCTATGTTTCCGCCTGCAAGGAACTTTTCACGCGCGAATTCTTCGCCGCGCGCGTCGGCTTCGGCCATGACGCTTCGGACCCTATCTTCGTGGTCGGCCTGCCGCGCGCGGGATCGACGCTGATCGAGCAGATCCTGTCGAGCCACTCCGCCATCGAGGGCACGATGGAGCTGCCCAACATCACCGCGCTGGCGCGCCATCTCAACGAGGACAACGCGGTGAGCGAAGACCCCGGCTATCCCGCGCTGATCGAGGACCTCGACGCCGACGAATTCCGGTTGCGCGGCGAAGAATACATGGTGAAGACCCGGTCGCACCGAAAGCTCGGCCGTCGCCATTTCATCGACAAGATGCCCAACAATTTCGCGCATGTCGGCCTGATCCACCTGATCCTGCCCAATGCCAAGATCATTGACGCGCGCCGCCATCCGATGGGCTCGTGCTTTTCGAACTACAAGCAGCATTTCGCGCGCGGCCAGCATTTCAGCTACACGCTCGCCGATGTCGGCCGTTACTACCGCTCTTACGTGGAACTGATGGCGCATTTCGACGCCGTGCTGCCCGGCCGGATTCATCGCGTCATCTACGAACAACTGGTCGAAAATCCCGAGGCGGAAATTCGCCGGCTGCTGCGCCATCTGGACATGCCGTTCGAGGAGCGGTGCTTGCGTTTCCATGAAACGCAGCGGCATGTCCGCACGGCGAGTTCCGAGCAGGTCCGCCAGCCGCTCTACAAAAGCGCGGTCGACCACTGGCGCAATTTCGAATCGTGGCTCGGGCCGCTGAAGACCGCGCTCGGACCGGTGCTGGACGCCTATCCCGGCGCGCCGCAATTTCCATGATAGACAGATTGCCCAAAATGTTCCGGCCGACCCATCGACATTAGCGAAAGCAGACATTCGGAGACTGGACATGCGCAATACGCTCGTCGGCGCGGTGCTGGCGGTTGTTCTCATCGCCGCGCTTTTCACGGCCGCCCATTTCGGCGCGCGTCCCGGCATGCGCCCCGTCGTCCCGCCGCCGGCGCTCAGCCCCGAGCAGACCGCCGCGCGGCTCTCGCCGGATTTCGTCGGCGCCGAGGCCATCGGCGCCTGGCATCTGGTCTGCATCAAGCCTCACACCCTGTCCCGGCTCAGGCAGACCAACGGCGGCGCCACGGGAAATTCCCAAGGCACCCCGCCCAGGACCCCGGCGCCGCCGCCGGACTGGCGGGTGCCGCGCTGCCGCGCGACCATCGGCCTGCGCAATCCGCAAAAGCCCGACCAGACGATCCGGCTCTCCTTCCGCCTGCTGGGGGTCCAGCGCGTGCTGGCGATGTTCCTGCGGCTTCCCCCGTCGCAGGTGCAAAACGGCGATCCGATGACCCTGAAACTGGATTCGACGGAACTGTCGCTGCCGGTCCGCGGCTGCACTGAGGAATTCTGCCTGGCGCTCCAATCCATCAAAGCGGCTGCGGAACCGCCGGTGGTGTCGAGCAAGACTGCGATGCTGGTGTTCACGCCGAGCGGGAGCAGGGAGACGATCGGGGTGGCGATTCCCACTGCCGGACTTGCGCCCGCGGTGGCGGCACTGCACAGGATCGACAGATAGACTCTTGAGGAGCCGCGCCGTTCGGCTTGCCTAACGCCGGCCGCCAAACTAACGTTCCTGTCAGAGGCTTGCGGGGACGGGCACACTGATCGACCGCCTTGGTGCCCGGGCTGCCGAACCCATCCAATCCGCTCCATTCCGAAAGGGAATCGTCATGCGTTCCAGCCGTACCGCTTCCGCGGCCCTCGCCCTCGCCGCCACGCTGCTCGCCACCAGCGCGCTGGCGCGCCCGCTCACGCCGCTTCCCGGCCCGCATGTGCCTTACGATCCGCACCGGCAGGGCTATGTCGCGCCGGCCAAGGTCAAGTCGGGCACCTGGGGGGCACTCACCAATGCGTTTCCGGGCGGCACGCCGGACACGGCGCTGGTGATGACCGACGGAACGGTCATGATGCACGATGGCTGCACGACCGACTGGTACAAGCTGACACCGGATAACACCGGCAGCTACCATAACGGCACCTGGAAGAAGACTGCGTCCATGCCGTCCGGCTACGGCCCGCTCTATTTCGCCTCGCAGGTGCTTCCCGACGGCCGCGTGATGGTCAATGGCGGCGAATACCTCAACTGCGGCAATGCCGTGCGCACCAACAAGGGCGCGCTCTATGATCCCGTCGCCGACAGCTGGACGAATGTTCCCCCGCCGTCGGGATGGGCGAATATCGGCGATGCGCAAAGTGTCGTGCGCGTCGACGGCTCGTACATGGTCGCCAATTGCTGCACGGCCCAGGAAGCCATCGCTACGATCAGCGGCACCACGGTGACCTGGACCTCGACCGGCACGGGCAAGGCGGACAGGAACGACGAAGAAGGCTGGACCCAGCTCCCCGACCAGACGATCCTGACCGTCGATTGCAGCCGCGATCTCAACACGACCTTCAACGATGTCGAGATCTATGGCGAGTCGAGCGGCGCCTGGACGGCCGGCAAGCCGACCGCCAATCAGGTGGTTGATCCCGGTTCGAGCGAGGTCGGGCCGGCGCCGCTGCTGCCGAACGGGCTGGTCTTCCAGATCGGCGCGACACCGCACACCGATGTCTACGACCCGGTGAGCGCCACCTGGACCGCCGGGCCGGACCTGCCGAACATCGGCGGCGCGCTCGACTCCGCCGATGGCCCGGCCGCCGTGCTGCCGGACGGAAACATCCTGATGCAGGTCAGCCCCGGTGTTTTCAAGAGGCCGTCCCACTTCCTCGAAGCCGCGGTGAAGGACGCCAACCACGTGACGATCAGGCAGGTCAGCGAGCCGTCGACCGCGCCGGACCAGTCGTCCTATGAGGGCCGCATGGTCGTGCTTCCCACCGGCGAAGTCCTGTGGAGCAGCGATGTCGGCCAGGTGGCGATCTACACGCCGCAGGGCAAGCCGGTGAAGAAGGCGGTGCCAACGATCTCCAAGGTCGGCAAGAAGATCGCGGTGGGCAGCACCAACAACATCGTCAACGGCGTCGGCTTCAACGGACTGACCTATGGCGGCTATTACGGCGACGACGCGCAGATGTCGTCCAACTATCCGCTGGTGCGCATCACCAACACGGCGAGCGGCCATGTCTGCTATGCCAAGACCCATGACCACGCCACGATGGGCATTTCGGACGGCCAGCCGACCTCGACCAAGTTCGACGTGCCGGCGGCCTGCGAGACCGGCGCGAGCAAGCTCGAAGTCGTCGTCAACGGCATCGCGTCGAAGGCGAAAAAAGTGACGTTGAACTAGCGCGAAGTCATGGGATCCGAGAAACGGGCCGGGCGAATGTCCGGCCCGTTTCTTTTGGGCGGGATCGCGGCTTATGCGAGCCGGAGACATTGTAAGAGAATCCAGGAGCGATTGAGTGGGCGCCGGCAATAGGCGAGAATGGCCAAAGACACGGCGCGACGGCATAACCACGTCGCCCGATCCACGGAGGATGACATGAAAAATGCCGCCATCATTTTGGCCGTCTGCCTCGGCGTCTCGGGCGCGGCCTATGCCCAGGACACGGCGCCGCCGCCTCCCGCCAAGGGGGTCTGCCTGCCGGCCAATCTGGTCGATCACACCACCGTGCTGAGCGACACCGAAATCCTCTTCCACATGAAGAACCGCAAGATCTGGAAGAACACGCTGCACCAGACCTGCACCGGCCTGAAATTCGAGCACGGCTTCTCCGAGGACATCCGCGGCAACATGATCTGCGCCAACATGCAGACCATCCGCGTGCTGCGCCAGGGAAGCATCTGCTCGCTGGGGGATTTCACGCCCTATACGCCGCCGCCGAAGACCGGGCAGCCCTGACCGACCGTCCGCGTCAGGATTGCGGCGCGGCCGGGCAGGTCGGCGGGCCCTCCCCCGGCGCCAGCCGGACCGAGCCGATGCTGACGACCAGCGGCGCCGTGCTCGAAAGCGCAAACGGCTTGGCGATCGCGCGCATATCGGCGCCGGCGGCCTTGAAGCAGGAGAGCCGCACCGCGACGCTGGTCCAGCCGGCGCCGCTGACCGCGCGTAACGCAGCGGTCAGGTCCACCGCGCCGCGTTCCATCGCCAGGATCGCGCGTCCCGCAGGTACCTTGTCGATGCGCAGATCGAGACGCAGGCTCATGTCGCCATTGCTCTGCCGCGTCAGGTCGATCGGCGCGCCGCCCGCGATCGCCAGGCTGGCGCGGCCGCTGCCCGACCAGGTCGCGACCAGCGTGTCCTCCTGCGTCTTGTGATCGACGCGGACGACGCTGAGCGCACCGCCCTTCGTGGTCGCGGGCGCGCGCTCGGCCGAGGCCGCCGCGCCATCGGCGCCGATCAGCGACAGCGACCAGGGCGGCACGGCATGTCCGGCCTGCAGATAGGTATCGACATTGGCGGCGACCAGCTCGCTGTCGGGCGCCTCCGGCAGCGGACCGAGATCGCGCGGATGCGCGTAGTCGAGGCCGTAGCCGAAAGCGAAAAGCGGATCGTAGGCGGCAACCGCCGTCGCGGGATTGCTCGCGCGCGGCAGGTTGAGCGGCGTCTGGTTGGGTCCGCGCGGCCACGAATAGGAAAGCCTGCCGCGGAAATCGTAGGCCACGGTGCCATCCGGCTTGCGCAACAGCATGTCGGCGACGCCGCCGCCCTCCGAGCCCGGCAGCCACGCCGCGACGAAGGCGTCGGAGGCGTTGATCTCGCGCGTCACGTAAAGCGGCCGCCCGCTCAGGAACACGGCGACGACCGGAACGCCCCGCGCGTGCAGGCTTTGCAGCAGGTGCAAATCGTGCGCATCGCCCGGCTCGAAGGCGAGGGTTTCGCGGTCGCCAGCGAATTCCGCGTAAGGATCTTCGCCGAATACCACGATGGCGGCGTCGGGCTTTTCCCGGAAGCTGCCGTCGACGCTCAGGGTCGCGGCGCCGCCCGCCGCGCGCATCTGTTCGCGGATGCCTTCGAAGATCGTCTGGCCGTGCGGGAAGTCGGCGCGCACATTGCCAGTGCCCTGCCAGGAAATCGTCCAGCCGCCGCATTGCTTGCCCAAATCGTCGGCGCCGTCGCCGGCCACCAGCACATGCAGGCCGGGCTTCAGCGGCAGGAGCCCGCCGTCATTCTTCAGCAGGACCAGCGATTCGCGCACCGCCTGGCGCGCCACGGCGCGATGCTCCGGCGAGCCGAGCTGGTCCCATTGCCCGCCATAGGGCCGCGCCGACGGCGCGCCCTCGTCCATCACGCCGGCGCGCAATTTCACCCGCAGGATGCGCGACACCGCCTCGTCCAGCCGGGCTATCGGGATTTCGCCGGAGCGCGCCTGCGCCAGCGTGTTGTTGTAGAGGCCGCGCCAGCTGTCCGGCGCCATCACCATATCGACGCCAGCATTGTAGGCGGCGGCGCAGCTTGTGTTGCTGCAGCCGGAAAGCTGGCCATGCGCGTTCCAGTCGCCGACCACGAAGCCGTCCAGCCCCAGGCGGCCGACCAGCACGTCGCTCAAAAGCGCCTTGTTGCCGTGCATCTTCTGGCCGTGCCAGCTCGAATAGGAGGCCATGACGGTCTGCACACCGGCGGCGATGGCGCTCTGGTAGCCCGGCGAGAAGATGTCGCGCAGCTCTTCCTCACTGGCGAGATTGTCGCCCTGGTCGTGTCCCTTGTCGGTGCCGCCGTCGCCCAGGAAATGCTTGGCAGTGGCGATGATGTGCCCGTTGCGCAGGAAATCAGGATCGCCGGGCCTGCCCTGGATGCCCTCGACAATCGCGCCGGCGTAATCGCGCACGATGTCCGGGTCTTCCGAATAGCCTTCATAGGTGCGGCCCCAGCGATCGTCGCGAACCACCGCGATGGTCGGCGCGAAGGTCCAGTCGGCGCCGACCACGCGCGTTTCGATGGCGGTGATCTCGCCGATCCAGCGCATCAGTTCGGGATCGCGCGCGGCGCCCAGCCCGATATTGTGGGGAAACAGCGTGGCGCCGATGATGTTGGAATTGCCGTGCACCGAATCCGAGCCCCAGATCAGCGGAATCCTGGGCCGCTCCGGCGTCGCCGGCAACGACGCCTTGTAAAAGGCATCGGCCGCTTTCAGCCATTCCGGCGCCGGCGCGCGGTCGTTGCCGTTGGGGCCGGAGGCGCCGCCGTTCAGGATCGCGCCCAGATGGTACTGCCGCACATCGTTCGGCGTGACCGAGGCGATGTCGGCCTGGATCGTCTGGCCGACCTTTTCCTCCAGCGTCATCTGCGCGAGAAGACGGGCGATTTCGGCCTCGATCGCGGGATCGCGCGCCACGCCGCTCTGCCCCCGGGGCCACAGATCGGGATGCACGACGCCCACGGCGACAGGCACCGGTGGCGAAGCCGGAGGCGGTACCACGATGTCGGCCTTCTGCGGCAGGGTCGAGCAGGCGCCGAGCAGGGCCGCTCCGCCGATCGCCGCGACGACGCCGTACAATCCGGCGCGAAATTTCCCGGAGCCATTTCTCACTGCGCGGCCAGCGTCTGCGGCACGGCCATGCGTTCGGCCAGCACGGCAGCGGCACCCATCAGGCCGGCATATTGCTGCACGATGAGGCGGGTCGGGATGTCCCGCATATAGTCGTGGAAGCGGCCCTTCGCCTCGAAGCGCTCGCGGAAGGGGCTGGCCGCGAAGATGCCGGCGACGGCGGGCAGGATGCCGCCGGCGATCAGCACGCCCGCACGCGCCCCCATCACCAGCGCCACGTCGCCGCAGACGCTGCCCAGGATGGCGCAGAAGCGGCTGAACACCTTGGCGGAGAACGACGCGGCATCCTGCTGCGCGCAAGCGGTGATCTCCTGCGCCGTCAGCGTTTCGCAAGCCGCGCCCTCGATGCCGGCCAGCGCCTCGTGCAGATTGACAAGGCCGGGGCCGGAGAGGATGCGCTCGGCCGAGACATGCGCGTAGCGGCGGCGCAGGAATTTGAGGATTTCGATCTCCACATCGTCCGACGGCGCGAAATCGGCGTGGCCGCCTTCGGTCACCAGCGGAAAGACTCCCTGCGCCGTGCGAAGACAGCCGCCGATGCCGAGACCCGTGCCCGGCCCGACGATGGCCACGGTCTGGCGCTCCGCCACCGATGCCGGCAAGGCTGGGCCGATGTCGACGAGATCGCCGGCGCCCAGCCGGGGCACGGCATAGGCGACGGCCTCGTAATCGTTGATCAGATCGACCCGGTCGATGTGCAGCGCCGCCCTCAGTTCGTCTGTAGACAAGCGCCAATGCAGGTTTGTCAGCCGCATCTCGCCGTCATGGATCGGCCCCGCCACCGCCAGCACTGCGGCGACGGGCGCCGTGTCGCGCTTGAGATCGGAGAGATAGTCTCGCGCCGCCTCGGCAAGGCCGGCATAGTCGCGCGACACCAGCTTGCGCGGCGATTGCAGAGCCGTGTCGTGCGGCCGGTCGAGATCGACCAGCGCGAACCGCACATTCGTCCCCCCCACATCCGCGACGAGACCGCAATTCTTCATGCCGGGAACCTGCGCGCCGGTTGATGTTGCTGTTGTTATTGCGCTTTTCACCGCGCCTGTCATCCGAGCGTCAGCTCGGGACGATCGCGGCGTCCACGCGATAGGCACCATCGAGCCAAGCCACGATCTCGCGCGCCGCCGGATGCGCAACGGCGCCGTAGCGGGCGCGCAGACGTCCGGCGTCCTCGCCCAGCCGGTCGAGGCCGGTGTCCTGCAGCAGCACAAGATCATCCCGGATCAGTTCGGCGAAGGCCGGACCGGCGACCACGCCGGCCGCGTCCGCGAAGGCGCGCCCGTATTCGTAAGCCTCGCCCAACCGGTAGCTTTGCGCCAGCGTCAGCGCGGGAATGCGCGTGAGGACCGGCTGCAGCATCGGATTGATGGCGTGGGCCGCGATATGGTCGGCGATGGCGGCCGGCCGTCCGGTGAAGGCGCGCAGATGCAGATGCTGCGACATGCGCTTGCCGTCATTGACCGGATAATTGTCCCACAGGATCGGCTTGCGCCCCAGCAGCCGGCCGACGCGCGCCAGATGGCCGACGCCGAATTCGCGCGCGCAGACCTCCTCGCCGGTCCAGAAGATGTCGATCGCGGGATCGAGGCGGGCGCCGAGTTCCTCCAGATAATTCTGCGGCCGCCGGCCGAAGACGCGGTCAAGCAGTGGATCGTCGGAATAATAGGTCGGGCAGACGGCGAGGCGCGAAACCGCGGCGCGCTCGGCGATCCAGTGGACGATGTCGGCCTGCTTCTGCGCCAGCGCGGGATCGTTGCCCGTCATGTCGTCGAACAGGATGGCAAGATCGTCGACGCCGATCCGCGCGAAGAAGCTGAGCTTGCGCGCCAGCGCGGCGCGCGCGCCGCGGTCGAAATCGCGATAGACCTCTAACGGGCTCAAACCCACGCCGAAACGCACGCCGAGGCCGCGGCAGATGTCCGCCAGATCGCGCAGGCGGGCGGCGGTCTCGGCGGGATGATCCTCGCGCCAGCGTTCGCGCAGGAACGCGTCGGCCTTCGGCGCATAGATGTAAAACCGGTAGCCGTGCGGCTGCAGGAAGGCGATGGTTTCGGCCCGCGCCTGCCACGACCACGGCGTGCCGTAATAGCCTTCAATGATGCCGAGCGCGGCGCCCATGTCCTCTCCCGCGCCAAACGGCGCCGCAGGCGACAATGCCACGATGGGGTTAGCGGGAGGTGTGCGAAAAGCCTATTGGCTACAAACCCTTGTGAACAAAACGGTCCAAACCGCAACATCAGCGCGTGCTGCCAAAAAATACAACCAATGAGCGGGCGGGCTCGCTACGGGCCTCTCCAGTCATGCCGGTTCCAGCTTGAACCGCGCCAGGCGCTCGTAATGCGGCCGCGCCTGGTCGGCGAGGCGCTGAAGGGCGGCGGAGAGCGGCGGGCGCCTCTTGTCCGCGCGCGGCTTCGCGAACCCCGTCGAGCGTTCGACGGAGCCGTACCACACCGGCGCCCACACGCCGTCGGTGGCGCGGCGGCCGGACGGCCAGGCCAGCATCGCCTCGGAAAACGGAATCTCCAGCGCGGCGCAGAGCGCACGCATCATCCCGCGCGGATCGGCCAGCACGTCATCGGCTTCGATCACCGGCGGCGCCCGGCCCAAACGGTCCCGTTCGCGGTCGAACAATTCGCCCTGCACCACCGCGCCGATGTCGGCCAGCGTGACCTCGCCGCGTTTCTGCGCATAGGAGGCCAGGACATCGTCGGGCGCGCGGATCAGGAAGGCGTTGCGGCATTGCGCGATCCAGTCGCGGCCGAAGCCCTCCACCATGTGATGGGTCATGTGCTTCTGGTAGAAGATCGCGCGGCCTCGTGGCACGGGGCCCAGCAGCGCAGCGGCCACGACGCGCCAGTCCTGCGGCTGCGCGGCAAGCGCCTCCGCGCGCATCGGATGATCGATGCCGGTCGCCGCCAGATAGGCGGCATAGAACGGCTCGTCGACCACCGCCGTGTCGGGACGATTCTCGAAGGCGCGCATCATCGCGGTGGAGATGTTGCGCGGACCCGACCACATCGCGATGCGGATGGGCGGCGTCACGTATCGTCTTTCAGTTTGTCGTAGAGCGCGCGCAGCCTCTGCGTCACCGGTCCGGGCAGCGCGGCCGGCAGCACGCGGCCGTCGATCCGCGAGACCGGCGTCAGGCCGCCGAACGTGCCGGTGACGAACGCCTCCTCGGCGCCATGGACCTCGTGCAAGGTGAAATTGGCCTGGCGCAGGGCGATGCCGTTGGCGTGGCACAGCGCGATCACATTGGCGCGGGTGATGCCGTTGAAGCAGTATTCGCCGCTCGACGTGCAGACCTCGCCGCCGCGCACGAAAAAGAAATTGGTCGCGTTGCAGCTCGACACGAAGCCGTGCGGATCGAGCATCAGCGCCTCGTCGGCGCCGGCCCGGATCGCCTGGATCAGCGCGGTGATCAGGTTGAGGCGGCTGTGCGAATTGAGCCGCATGTCGAACATGTCGGCCGGCGTGCAGCGGATCGTCGAAGTGAAAAGACCGAGGCCCCGGCTGACGATGGCGGGACTGGGCAGCTTGTGCTCGGCGACGATGGCGATGGTGGGCCTGCCCAGCGCGTTGCGCGGATCCTGGTTGGGCGCGCTCTTCTCGCCGCGCGTCACCATCAGGCGGATATGCACGCCGTCGGTCATCGCGTTGGCGTCGAGCAGCCGGCGCAGTTCGCCCGTCAGCGCCGCGCGGTCCAGGCCGATGTCGAGGTCGATGGCGCGCGCGCCCGCATAGAGCCGGTCCAGATGCGCATCGAGGAACAGCAGCCGGCCCTTGTGCAGGCGCAGCCCCTCCCACACCCCGTCGCCCAGAACGAAGCCGGCGTCGAAGATCGAGACTTTGGCCTCGGCGCGCGCCACCAGCGCCCCGTTCAGATACAGCAAGGCGCCTTCGTTGCGCGGATCGGCGGCGAAATCCTGGCTTCCCGGCATTTTTCCTCCCGCAACTGGCTGAGCCCGCAGGCTAGGCGATTTGGCCCTCCCCGGGAATCGCCGTGCGGCGGCAAAGCCGCGCTTTGGCCAAATCGCAAAAAGCCCGCTCCGCCCCGTTGCGAGTCGCCTGTTCTTTTGCGCATTATAGGGTCAACGCGCCGAGCCCGTGGCCGGGACGGGCTGGTGTGTCTGGCGAAATTTTCCGGCCGGGGCATGCATCGGCACTCTTATGGCAAATTTCGGCAATAGCGGTTCAGGGCCCCTCGCGAGAGCGTCCGTGAAGGGTACGGTCAAATGGTTCAACGCAACGAAGGGCTACGGCTTCATCACGCTGGATGACGGCGCGGACGCGTTCTGTCATGCCTCGGCGCTGGCGGCGATGGGGACGCCCAGCCTGGAGCAGGGCACGACGATCGTCTGCGACCTGCAGGATTCGCCGCGCGGCCTTCAGGTCGTGGCTGTCCACAGCGTGGATGCCAGTTCGGCGCAGGCCGCGGCGCCGCGCAAGCCGCCGCGCCGCGATTTCGGCGACAGCGGCGGCGGCGACAATGACCGCTTCAGCGGCGGCGGCGGGCGTCATCAGGGCGGCGGCGACCGGTTCGGCGGCGGTGATCGCTTCGGCGGGGGAGACCGCTTCGGGGGCGGCGACCGCTTCAGCAGCAACGACCGGTTCAGCAGCGGCGGCGGCTATCGCGACGCCGGCCAGAGCCAGGCTGGCGGCGGCGCGATGGTCGAAGGCAAGGTCAAGTTCTTCAACGACCAGAAGGGCTTCGGCTTCGTCATGCCGGACAATGGCGGCGGCGACGTCTATCTGCATGCCAGCGCGTTGCGGCGCTCCGGCGTCCAGGTGCTGGAATCCGAGCAGCGCATCCGCTTCTCCACGCGCCAGGGCAACAAGGGCGTCGAGGTCGATCGGGTCGAACTGATCTGAATCTCGATCCACGGTGCGTGCTTCGAGGCCCTCCTCCCGCAGGCACCTCAGCATGACGGAAGTTTTATTCATCCCTCGTCGCGTCACGCTGAGGTGCGCTGCGAAGCGGCGCCTCGAAGCGCGCTCGCGAAACTCCTCTCGATGAACCTTCCGCTATTGCGGACACCCCCGCCTGCGCGCAGGCGGGGGTTGCGGATTCGACACGCCTCCGCGCCTTGAATTTCGCGCCTGCGAACATATATAGGTCCGATCTATATCGAACCAATATAGGACCGGCCGATGGACGTGCGTACGATCTGCCTGGGCATCCTGACCCGCGGCGACGCCACCGGCTATGAAATCAAGAACCTGTTCCAGCTCGACGGCTACCAGCACTTCGTCGAGGCCAGCTTCGGCTCGATCGATCCGGCGCTGAACCGGCTGACCGAGGAAGGCCTGGTCTCGGTGCGCGCCGAAGCGCAGGAGAAGCGCCCCGACCGCAAGGTCTATTCGATCACGCCGGCCGGCCGCAGCGCCTTCATCGCCTCGCTGCTGAAGCCCCTGCCCGAGGACCGCCACCGCTCGCCCTTCGTCTTCACGATGCTGTTCTGCGACCTGCTGCCGCCCGGACGCATCGCGGCGATGGTCGACGCCTATCTTCATCAGGCCGAAACCAAGCTGGCGCAATTGAATGTGGGCAACACCCGACCGAAAACGCCGGGCGAGACGTTTGCAAACGGCTTCGGGCGCGCCATCTACGGGGCGATGGTCGAATACCTCGAAGCGTATCGCGCCGAATTTGCCGAAGCAGAGCAACCCGTGGCCGCCGAGTAACGAAGGCATTGTCGATGTTCAGCCGCCTGAAATCCGCGATCGACCTGTGGTACGGCCGCATCATGCCGGGCTTCTGGCTGGCCATGAAGCCGCGCTATCAATGGGCCTTCGCCATCCTCCTGGTGGCGCTGGTCTGGATCGGCTCGAGCGTGATCCTGCATCCCGCCTCGCAGGCCAGCACCGAGAGCGCCGACGCCAAGACCACCGCCGACGTGCCGCTGGTGCGGGTGGCGGCCCTGGTTGCCACCGACCGCAACGCCACGGTCACCGTGCGCGGCCGAACCCAAGCGCTGCACGCGGTCGATGTACGCGCCGAGGTCGAGGGCGTCGTCAAGGCGATCCATTTCGACAAGGGCCAGAAGGTCAAGACCGGCGACGTGCTATGCGAGATCGACGTCAACGACCGCGGCGCCAAGGTGGCGCAGATGCAGGCCATGGTGGCGCAGACCGGCAAGGAGCTCGAAGTCGCGCAGGAACTCTACAAGGAAGGCTTCCGCTCCAAGACGCAGCTCGCCCAGGCCCAGGCCTCCTATGAAGGGGCCAAGGCGGGCGCCAGCACGATGGGCATCCAGCTCGCCAATACCAAGATCCGCGCGCCGTTCGACGGCTATGTCGATGACCGTTATGTCGATGTCGGCGATTACATGCGCGTCGGCGACAAATGCGAGATGGTGTTCGCGCCCGAGCCGTTCCTGGCGGTCGGCGCGGTCTCCGAGCACGAGGTCGGCCAGATCACCATCGGCGACGCGGCCAGCGCCACGCTGGTGACCGGCGAGACGGTGGCGGGCAAGGTGCGCTTCGTCGCCGACCGCGCCGATCCGGCGACGCGCACCTTCCGCGTCGAGGTCCAGTTGCCCAACGCCGACAACAAGCTGCGCGACGGCGTCAGCGCCGATATCCACATCCCGGTGAAGCGGCTGGCTGCCGTGCATATCTCGCCCGGCATCCTGGTGCTCAACGATGCCGGCGCGGTCGGCGTGCGCGTGGTCGAGAACGGTATCGTCCACTTCCTGCCGATCCAGATCATCTCCGACGGCCCGGACGGCATGTGGATCGCCGGCGTTCCCGCGCGCGTCAACATCATCACCGTCGGCCAGGAATTCGTCACCGACGGCGAGCACGTGAAAGCCGTTGTCGAAAAAGGCGGAGCCGCGACATGACCCGTATCGTCGAATGGGCGGTCCACAACACGCGCGTCGTCATCGCGCTGATCCTGGTCGTGATTATCGCCGGCGTCATCGGCTTCATCACGATCCCCAAGGAAGCCGATCCCGACATCCCGATTCCGATCCTGATCGTGCAGGTGACCTATGCCGGCATCAGCCCGGAGGACAGCGAGCGGCTGCTGGTCAAGCCGCTCGAGACCAGCCTGCGCTCGGTCGAGGGACTGAAGACGATCACGGCGCGCGCCTATTCGGGCGTCGCGGTGATCATCCTCGAATTCGACGTGAACTTCCGCAAGGAGAAGGCGCTGGCCGATGTCCGCGCCCAGGTTGACGAGACGCGTTCGCTGCTGCCGGTCGATGCCGATCCGCCCTCGGTGACGGAGATCAACACCGCGCTGCAGCCGGTGATCTCGGCGGCGCTCTACGGCGACGTGCCCGAGCGCACGCTGCTGAAGCTGGCGCGCGACCTGAAGGACCAGATGAAGGTCGTCCCCTCCGTCCTCGACGTCGACATCGACGGCGAGCGCAAGGAGATGCTGGAGATCGTCATCGATCCGGCCAAGCTGGAAAGCTTCGGCATCTCGCAGCAGGAGATGTTCAGCGCCGTTTCCAACAACAACCGGCTGATCGCGGCCGGCCTGATCGACACCGGTCACGGCAGCTTCGCGGTCAAGGTGCCCGGCGTCATCGCCAATGCCTCGGACCTGCTCAGCCTGCCGATCCGCTCGACCGCCAATTCGACGATCACGCTGGCCGACGTGGCGCAGGTCCACCGCACCTTCTACGATCCGACGACCTATGCGCGCGTCAATGGTCAGCCGACGATCTCGCTGGACGTGACCAAGCGCATCGGCGCCAACATCATCGCCAACAATCTCGCGGTCCGCCAGATCGTCGAGAAGGCGCAGAAGACCTGGCCGGCGGGCATCCACGTCACTTACCTGTTCGACGAATCCACCGACATCCGCGACATGCTGGGCTCGCTGTCGGATTCGATCATCCTGGCCATCGTGCTGGTGATGATCATTATCGTGGCGGCGCTGGGCCTGCGCGCCGGCCTCCTGGTCGGGGTGGCGATTCCGACCTCGTTCCTGATGGCGTTCATGGTGCTGAACGGGCTCGGCATGTCGTTGAACGAGATGATCATGTTCGGGATGCTGCTGGCCGTCGGCATCCTGGTCGACGGCGCCATCATCGTGGTGGAATACGCCGACCGCAAAATGACCGAGGGCTACAATCCCCGGGAGGCGTTCGCGCAGGCCGCGGTGCGCATGTTCTGGCCGGTGGTCAGCGCCACCGCGACGATGATCGGCGCCTTCCTGCCCATGCTGCTGTGGCCGGGCATTCCCGGCAAGTTCATGAGCTTCTTTCCGATCACGCTGATCATCATCCTGTCGGCCTCGATGGTGGTGGCGCTGATCTTCCTGCCCGTGCTGGGCGGGATTTTCGGCAAGCCGCCGCCGCACGACGAACAGCACGAAAAAGCCATCGAGGCATCGGAAACCGGCGACTGGCGCGAGATCCCCGGCATCACCGGCTGGTATGCCCGCCTTTCCGAGCGGCTGACGCTCTATCCGGGCCGGGTCATTCTTGGCGCGGCGGGGATCGTGTTCGCCGTCATCGCGCTTTTCGTTCTGTTCAATCACGGCACGATCTTCTTCGCCGACGAGGACGGCGGCTATGCGCGGATCTACGTCTCCGCGCGCGGCAATCTCTCCGCCAACGAGAAGCGCGACATCGTGATGAATGTTTCGCGCATCACCCAGACGGTGCCGGGCATCCGCGCCGTCTACGCGACCTCCGGCGGCCAGAGCAATTCGCTCAACAGCCAGGGCGGCGAGCCGGTCGACAATATCGGCCATGTCAGCGTCGAGATGAAGGACTATCGCCAGCGCCGGCCGGGCAAGCAGATCGAGGAGGAAATCCGTAAGAAGACCGCCAACATCCCCGGCGTGCATATCGAGCTGCGCGAGCCCAACAACGGGCCGTCGAGCGGCAAGGACATTATGATCGATGTCGCCTCGGACGATTACGCCGCGCTGTTGCAGGTGACCGGCGCCATCCGCGAGCACATGGACAAGATGTCCGGGCTGCGCGACGTGGAGGATACCAGGCCGCTGCCCGGCATCGAATGGGACCTCGACATCAACCGCGAGATGGCGAGCCGCTTCGGCGCCAACGCGCAGTCGATCGGCACGGCGGTGCAACTCGTCACCAACGGCATCCTGGTCGGCAAGTACCGCCCCGACGACAGCCAGGACGAGGTCGACATCCGCGTGCGCTATCCCAGCGAGTCGCGCGGCATCCATGCGCTCGACGATCTGCGCGTGGCGGCCAATGACGGCAGCATGGTGCCGATCAGCAATTTCGTCACCCGCAAGCCGGCGCAGCAGGTCAATTCCATCGAGCGCGTCGACGGCCACCGCGTCTATCACGTGCGCGCCAATGTGAAGGCGGGCGTCAACGCCAATGCCGAAACCGCCAAAATCCAGTCCTGGATCGCCGCCCAGCCCTTCCCGCGCGACGTGCGCGTCGCCTTCAAGGGCGGCGCCGAGGAGCAGGACGAATCGCAAAACTTCCTGCTCGAGGCGGGGTTCCTGGCGCTGTTCCTGATCGCGATGGTGCTGCTGGCGCTGTTCAACAGCTTCTACCACGCCTCGCTGATCCTGGTCGCCGTCATCCTTGCCATGATCGGCGCGCTGCTCGGCATGGTGGTGATGGGACAATCCTTCTCGATCATCATGTCGGGCAC
>JAATGL010000170.1 GCA_015654705.1 Alphaproteobacteria bacterium
AGGGACTGCCACGAACTCGGCATCACCATCCACGGCACCTTCATCATGGGCCTGCCCGGCGAGACGCTGGAGACCATCGAGGAAACGGTGCGTTTCGCCAACCGCATCAACCCGCACACCATCCAGGTCTCGCTGGCGGCGCCCTATCCCGGCACCTTCCTCTACGATCAGGCGGTGAAGAACGGCTGGCTCGACGCCGACAATGCGGAACTGGTGGACGAAAGCGGCATCCAGATCGCGCCGCTGCATTATCCGCATCTCAGCCATCAGCAGATCTACGATTCGCTGGAGAGCTTCTACCGGCGCTTCTATTTCCGCGGCAACAAGATCGCCTCCATCGTCGGCGAAATGGTGCGCAGCCCCGTCATGATGAAGCGCCGCCTGCGCGAAGGCGTGGAGTTCTTCCAGTTCCTCAAGGAGCGGCGCGAACATGCCGCCTGAGAGCCACAGGGCTTGAAAGGTCTGATCGTCACGGCGGACGATTTCGGCGCCGCCAATGAGGTGAACGAAGCCGTCGAGATCGCCCATCGCCAAGGAGCCCTCACCGCGGCGAGCCTGATGGTGTCGGCGCCGTCAGCCGGCGATGCCGTGCGGCGCGCGAAATGTCTGCCGTCGCTGCGCGTCGGCCTGCATCTGGTGCTGGTGGAGGGCCGCCCTGCGCTTCCCGCCGCCGCAATCCCGGACCTTGTCGATGGCGACGGATTTTTCCGCACCGACATGGCGCGCGCGGGCGCCGCGATGTTCTTTCGGCCCAAGGTGCGCCGCCAATTGGCCGCCGAGATCGAGGCGCAGTTCCAGGCGTTCGCCGCGACCGGCCTCGCCCTCGATCATGTCAATGCGCACAAGCATTTCCATCTGCATCCGACCATCGCGGCGCTGGTCGTCTCGATCGGACGCAAATTCGGCCTGAAGGCCGCCCGCGCGCCGCTGGAGCCCGCACCTGTATTGTCCAAGATCGAACCCGTCAGAAGAACCGGAGCGGCGCTGCTGGCGCCCTTTGCACGAGGGCTGCGCCGGCGCTTTCGCGCGGCGGGATTGCTGGTGCCGGACCAGGTCTTCGGCCTGCACTGGTCCGGCGCCATGACCCGCGACCGCCTGCGCGGGCTCGTCGCGCATCTGCCGGACGGCTTGAGCGAAATCTATCTGCATCCGGCCACCGGGCCCTATGCCGGCTCGGCGCCGGGCTATCGCTACTCCGACGAGCTGGATGCCCTGCTCGATCCGCAACTTATCGAAATAATTCATGATTCCGGGCTGCGTTGCGGCGGTTTCACCGATTTCCTGCGGCCTGCCGTTGGCGCTAAAATCCTCCGGCAATGAGGAGCTCCAGACATGACCATTGGTGCGCTCGTTTTCCCCGACGTGACGGCCGATTCCGGCCCGCTGCCCGAAGGGCCCATCCGCATCGGCAGTGAGGCGCATATGCGCCTGTTCTGCCGCACACTGCTGGATACCTTCGATCCCTACAGGCCCGCGGTGATCGACTGGCCGGCGCTGGACGCGGAAGCGCGCGAGCGGCTCACCAGCCTGCCCATCTGGGACATCGCGGTGCAGACCGAGAACCGCGCCGGGCTCAATGTCTGCACCTACGCGGAAACCGTTTCCGATCCCTTGCTGAAGAAGGCGGTCGAACTGAACGGCTTCGAGGAGCGCCGCCACCGCCACGTTCTGTCCAACTTGGTCGAGGCCTATGGGATCGCCCTGGCGCCGGAGCCCGTCTATCCCCGGCCCCGCGATCCGGAATGGGCCTTCATGGTCACCGGCTACAGCGAATGCATCGACAGCTTCTTCGCCTTCGGCCTGTTCGAGACCGCCAAGCGCTCCGGCTTTTTCCCGGCGGAACTGGTCGACACCTTCGAGCCGGTGATCCATGAGGAAGGACGTCACATCCTCTTCTTCGTCAACTGGATCGCCTGGCATCGCCGCAACATGGCGTGGTGGCGCAGGCCCTGGTTCGAACTCAAGGTGCTGGGCGTGTGGGCGTTCCTGATCTGGGAGCGCATCGGCATCGCCGGCGACATGAGCAACGGCGTGCAGGACAACAATTTCACCGTCAACGGCGCGGAGCAGTTGGGCAAGGACGTCGATATCGGGCAATTGATGGATATCTGCCTGGCCGAAAACGACCGCCGTCTCGGTATTTACGACAAGCGCCTGCTGAGGCCGCGCTTCGTGCCGTTCATGATCCGGCTGGCCCGCCGCTTTATCCCGTCTGCGGCCGCTTGATCACGCGGCGATGAAACTCGGCGTCATCGCGGCCGCGCTCGCCGGTCTGGCCATCGTCGCCTATCTGATCTTCTATGTCGGCGCCGCGGCCGTTCTTGGCGCCGTCGCGTCGGTCGGCTGGGGCGGCTTTGCGATTCTCTGCGTCTACGCGCTGGCGCTGTTCGTCATCCTGGGCGGGGCCTGGTTCGCACTGATGGCAGGCCTGCCGCCCGCAGGGATCGCGACCTTCATCTGGGGACGGATCGTGCGCGACGCCGCCGGCGAGGTGCTGCCCTTTTCCCAGTTCGGCGGCATCCTGATCGGCGTGCGCGCGCTGGTGCTGCGCGGCATCGCGGCGCCAATGGCCTTCGCCTCGACGATCGTCGACGTCACGACCGAGATGGTGGCGCAGATCGTTTTCATCATCGTGGGCATCAGCCTGTTCATCGCCCGCTTCGGCATAAGCGGACGGACCGCCGAGCTTCCCGTCGTGGTCATTTCGGGAATCGTGCTGGCCATTGCGATCAGCATCGCCTTCGTCGCATTGCAGCGGCGCGGTCTGGGCCTTGCCGAACGGCTGGCGGCGCGCTTTCTGCCGAACGCCGCCAAGCATGCGCAATCCCTCGGCGTCAACATCGAGGCGATCTATCGCACGCCGGGACGGCTCGCGCTCTCCGGCGCCATCCATTTGTGCGGCTGGTTCGCGAGCGGCGTGGCGACCTGGCTGGCGATCCGCCTGACCGGCGCGAAGATCGACGTGGCTTCCGCCGTCGCGATCGAGAGCGTGCTGTGCGCCCTGCGCAGCGCCGCCATCATCGTGCCGGGCGCCCTTGGCGTGCAGGAGGCCGGCTATGCGATGCTGCTGCCGGTGTTCGGATTGCCCGCGGAGATCGGATTGGCCATATCCTTGCTCAAGCGGGCGCGGGAGATCGCGATCGGCGTGCCGGCGCTGCTGATCTGGCAAGGCATCGAGGGCCGCCATGCGTTCAAACACGACGCGTCATTGCTGGAGCACTGAGTGAGCGACACCGTTCTCGTCACCGGCGCGTCCGGCTTCGTCGGCTCCGCCGTGGCGCGGACGCTGATGGCGCGCGACTTCCACATCCGGCTGCTGGTGCGTCCCACCAGCGCCGACACCAATTTCGCCGGCCTCGCCGCAGAGGTCGTCGCGGGCGACATGCGCGACGAGAAATCGATGCGCCTCGCGCTCAAGGACACCCGCTACCTCTTCCATGTCGCGGCCGATTACCGGCTCTGGGCGCGCGATCCCGAGGAGATCGTGCGCAACAACCGCGACGGCACCAGGACCGTCATGGAGGCCGCGCTGCACCAGGGCGTGGAAAAGATCGTCTACACCAGCAGCGTGGCGACCTTGAAGCCGCTGCCCGGACAATCGGTCGACGAGACCTCGCGCCATGACGAGAAAAGCGCGATCGGCGCCTACAAGCGCAGCAAGGTCGCGGCCGAGCGCGTGGTGGAGCGCATGATCGCGGACGACAGGCTTCCCGCCACCATCGTCAGCCCGTCCACGCCGATCGGCCCGCGCGACGTGCGCCCGACGCCGACGGGGCGCATCCTGGTCGAGGCCGCTTCGGGCCGCATGCCGGCCTATGTCGATACCGGCCTCAACCTGGTGCATGTGGACGACGTGGCGGAAGGCCATCTTCTCGCGCTCGAACGCGGGCGGATCGGCGAACGCTACATCCTGGGCGGACAGGACGCGACGCTGGCGCAGATGCTCGCCGCCATCGCCGGACTGGCGGGCCGCCGGCCGCCGCGCGTGGCGCTGCCGCGCGCGCCGCTCTATCCGTTGGCCCATGCGGCAGAGGCCTGGGCATCGCTGACCGGCAAGGAGCCCTTCCTCACCGTCGACGCGCTCAAGATGTCGAAGCATCACATGTTCTTCAGTTCGGCCAAGGCCGAGCGCGAACTGGGTTTCCGCGCGCGTCCCTACAAGGACGCGCTGGCCGATGCGCTGGCGTGGTTTCGAGAGGCCGGTTATCTCAAATGAGTTTGATCCTGAGCTTCATACCGTTGGCCGTCTGGATTTACATGCTGCTCGGGCGCGGCTTCTTCTGGCTGACGCGCGAGCGCGACGATGGCGCGGAGCCAGCGCCCGCGACGTGGCCGTCGGTCACCGCCGTGGTGCCGGCCCGCGACGAGGCCGACGTGATCGCGCGCTCCGTCGGCAGCCTGCTGGCCCAGGACTATCCCGGCCGCTTCCGCGTTGTGCTGGTCGACGACCAGAGCGGCGACGGCACCGCGGATGCGGCGCGCGGGCTCGGCGGCGCGCGCCTGAAGGTGCTGAACGGCGCCGCGCGGCCGGCAGGCTGGACCGGCAAGCTCTGGGCGGTGAAGCAGGGCATCGCGCCGGCGAGCGCGGAGGACGCGCCGGACTATCTCTGGCTGACCGATGCCGATATCGCCCACGCGCCGAACAATCTGCGCCATCTGGTGGCGCGCGCCGAACAGGACGGCCTCGTCCTGACATCGCTGATGGCCAAGCTGCATTGCGCGACCTTCGCGGAGCGCCTGCTCGTTCCGGCCTTCGTCTTCTTCTTCGACATGCTGTTTCCCTTTGCCTGGGTCAACGACAGGCACAACGCGACGGCTGCCGCCGCCGGCGGCTGCATGCTGGTGCGGCGCGCGGCACTGGAGAACGCTGGCGACATCGACGCCATCCGCCACGAGATCATCGACGATTGCGCGCTGGCGCGCCGCCTGAAAGCGCAGGGCCCCATCTGGCTTGGCCTGACCGATCGCGCGGTGAGCCTGAGACCCTATGAGAAAGTCGGCGACATTCGCCGCATGGTGGCGCGCTCGGCCTATGCCCAGCTTTCCTATTCGCCCCTGCTGCTGGCGGGGACGGTGGTTGGCATGGGCTTGGTTTACGCCGCCGCGCCTTTTGTCGCGCTTTTCGCCACAGGCCCGGCGCGGAGTGCGGCAATCGTGGCCTGGGCCATGATGGTCATCGCCTTCGCGCCGATGCTGCGCTTCTATCGGCTGTCGCCGCTCTGGGGGCTTGCGCTGCCGCTGATCGGCGGCCTCTATGCGGCCTTCACCGTCGATTCCGCGGTCCAGCACTGGCGCGGGCGCGGCGGCATGTGGAAAGGCCGCGCACAGGCGATGGGCAAGACATGAGCGCCGCCGATCTGGGTTCGGGCAAAGGCCATCGCGACGAGAATTTTCCCGTCGCCTCGTGGCTGATCAAGCCGCGCCATCGCGCACCGATCCTGGCGTTCTACCGCTTCGCCCGCGCCGCCGACGATGTCGCCGACCATGAGCGCGCGAGCCCTGCGGAAAAATTGCGCCTGCTCGACGAAATGGAACGCACGCTGCTGGGCGAACTGGACAGCGCCAGCGAGGCGCATCAACTGCGCCTCGTATTGGAACGACATGGCCTGAGCGCGCAACATCCCTTGCTGCTGCTCGAAGCCTTTCGCCGCGACGTGGCCAAGCTGCGCTACGCCGATTGGGACGAATTGATGGACTATTGCCGCTATTCGGCGATGCCGGTCGGCCGCTTCGTGCTCGACGTACATGGCGAGGACCGTTCGACCTGGCCCGCGTCGGACGCGCTTTGCGCGGCGTTGCAGGTGATCAACCATCTGCAGGATTGCGGCAAGGATTTCCGCGATCTGAACCGCGTCTATCTTCCGCAGGACATGGCGGCGGAACATGGCGCGCGGATCGACATGCTGGGCGACGCCCGGGCGCCGGCGCCGCTGCGCCGCCTGATCGCCGCGCTCGCCGGCCGCACGGCGGAATTGCTCGAACGATCGAAGAATTTCGCGAGCCTCGTCCACGACCGCCGCCTGGCGCTGGAAATCAGCATGATCCAGACCTTTGCCGAAGATCTCGACCGCCGGCTGATGAACCGCGATCCCCTGTCGCAACGCGTCCATCACCGCAAGATCGAACTGGCGCCGCTGGCCTTCACGGCGTTTGCCCGCTTCCTCGCCAGAGGCCGCTTCGGAACGCCGCAAACCAAGCTCACGCCCCAGACATGACCGCAGCCGATATGTCCGCAGACATGCCGCCGGAAATCCGGGCGGTGCAGGAAAAGGTCTCGCAGAGCTCCTTCTATACGGCGATGCGCCTGATGCCGAAATCCGAGCGCGAGGCGATGTTCGCGATCTATGCCTTCTGCCGCGCCGTGGACGACATCGCCGATGACGGCATCGGCACGCGCGACGAGCGCCATGCGGCGCTCGACCGCTGGCGCGCCGATCTCGACGCGCTCTATGCGGGCCGCGCCGCGCGACTGGGCGCGTTCCTGAAGGACGCGATCGCCGGGTATGGCCTACGTCAGGAGGATTTCCTCGCGGTCATCGACGGCATGGACATGGACGTGGCCGGGGATATCCGCGCGCCGGACCTTGCCACGCTCGATCTCTATTGCGACCGCGTGGCTAGCGCGGTCGGACGGCTTTCGATCAAGGTGTTCGGCATGGATGACGAGCCGGGCTTCGCGCTGGCGCATCGCCTAGGCCGCGCGCTGCAGCTCACCAATATCCTGCGCGATCTGGACGAGGATGCCGCGATCGGCCGCCTCTATCTGCCGCGCGAGCATCTGATGGCCGCAGGTATTGTGACCGACGACCCCGCCATCGCACTGGCCAATCCCGCCATCGACAAGGCCTGCCGCGCCACCGCGCGCCTTGCCCATGACCACTACCGTGAAGCGGACGAGATCATGCGCCGCCGCCCGAAGGGGCACATCCGCACACCGCGCCTGATGGGCGCGGTCTATGCCGAGATCCTACGGCGGATGGAGGTACAAGGCTGGGCGCCGCCGCGCCGCCGCGTCAGCCTGCCCAAGACGCGCCTGCTGACCATCCTGATCAAGCACGGGCTGGCCGGATGAACGACGCCACGTTCCACATCGTCGGCGCCGGGTTGTCCGGGCTCTCCGCCGCCACAACGTTCGCGGCGGGAGGCGCGTCGGTTCAATTGTTCGAGGCGGCGCCCCAGGCCGGCGGGCGCTGCCGCTCCTATTTCGACCCCGCGCTCGGCCAGGTCATCGACAATGGCAATCACTTCATCCTCACCGGCAATCACGCCGCGATGGAGTATTTGCGCCGCATCGGCGCGGAACACGCGCTGGTCGGGCCGGACAAGGCACGCACCGCCTTCGTCGATATCCGCAGCGGCGCCCATTGGACCATCGCGCCGAGCGACGGCGTGCTGCCGTTCTGGTTGTTCGACGGTTCGCGTCGCGTTCCGGGAACATCGGCGACGGATTATCTGGAGATCGCGAAGCTCCTGTTCGCCGGGCCCAGATCCCGTATCGACGATGTATTGTCCTGCAAGGGCGCCTTGTGGGAGCGGCTGCTGCGGCCGTTTCTTCTGGGAGCGCTGAACACCCAGCCCGAGGAAGCGTCGGCCGCGCTGGCCGGCGCTTTGGTGCGCGAGACTTTTGCCCGGGGAGGGAACGCGTATCGCACGCGCATCGCGCATCCGACGCTGGCGGCGGCGTTCATCGATCCGGCTCTGGCATTGTTGAGCCAAAAAGGCGCGATTGCGCATTTCGGCCAAAGGCTGCGCCGGATCGTCTTCGATGGCGACCGGGCAACGGCGCTGGAATTTCCCGAACACACGCTGCCGCTGGCGGAACACGACATCGTGATTCTGGCAACGCCGCCCTGGGTGGCGCAGGGGCTGGTGCCCCAAGTCGCGGCGCCCGACGATTTCCGCGCCATCGTCAACGCGCATTTCAAGATGTCGCCGCCGTCCGGTACGCCTTCGATGCTGGGCGTGATCGGCGGGACGGTGGAATGGATATTCTCGTTCGCCGACCGCGTTTCGGTCACCATCAGCGGCGCCGACCGGCTGATCGACATGGACCGCAATGCCCTGGCGGCCCTGATCTGGCGCGACGTGGCCGCCGCGCTCAACCTCTCCGAACCGATGCCGCCCTGGCAGATCGTCAAGGAGAAACGGGCCACCTTCGCCGCCACGCCCGCGCAGGCGGCGAGGCGCGCCGAAACCGCGACGCGCTGGACCAATCTGTTCCTGGCCGGCGACTGGACCGATACCGGCCTGCCTGCCACCATCGAGGGCGCCGTGCGCTCCGGCCACAAGGCGGCGCAGTTGGCGCTGAGGCGCGTCCGCGTATAATGGATCGCGGGATGAACCAGATTCTGATCGATCAGGACAACGCGCTGGCGGTAGAGGCCTTGATCGGCAGCGCGACGGCGGCGCTGCTGAAGCAACAGCGCGCGGACGGCCATTGGGTCTTCGAACTCGAAGCCGATGCCACGATACCGGCGGAATATGTGCTGCTGGTGCATTATCTGGCGGAACAGCCGGACCTCGAACTGGAACGCAAGATCGGCGCCTATCTGCGGCGCATCCAGGCGGTGCATGGCGGCTGGCCGCTCTATCATGGCGGTGCGTTCGACGTCAGCGCCACGGTGAAAGCCTATTTCGCGCTGAAGATGATCGGCGATTCGCCGGATGCGCCGCACATGGCGCGAGCGCGGGCGGAGATCCTCAGGCGCGGCGGCGCGGGCAAGACCAACGTCTTCACGCGCCTGCTTCTGGCGCTCTACGGCGAGACATCGTGGAACAATGTTCCGACCGTTCCGGTCGAACTGATCCTGCTGCCGCGCTGGTTTCCGATCCATCTTTCCAAGATGTCCTACTGGGCGCGGACCGTAATCGTGCCGCTGCTGGTGCTGGCGGCAAAAAAGCCGCTGGCGCGCAATCCGCGCGGCGTGCATGTGGGCGAGTTGTTCCTTCCGCAGGTCGCGTCCAAGCGCGCGCCGCACCAGAGCGCTGCGTGGTCGGCGTTCTTCGGCGCGCTCGATGGACTGCTCAAGGGGTTCGAGCCGTTCTGGCCGAAGCGCCTGCGCAGCCGCGCCATCGATCGCTGCGTCGCCTGGACGACTGAGCGGTTGAACGGCGAGGACGGGCTGGGCGCGATCTATCCCGCCATGGCCAACAGCGTGATGATGTATGACGCGATGGGTTTTGCGCCCGACCATCCCGACCGCGCCGTGGCGCGCCGTTCCATCGAAAAGCTGCTGGTGGTGAAGGACGCGGAAGCCTATTGCCAGCCCTGCGTGTCGCCGGTGTGGGACACGGCCCTGATGTGCCATGCCCTGATGGAAGCCAGGACCGAAGCAGCGGACGCAGGAGTTGCACAGGCGCTCGAATGGCTGAAGGATCGTCAGGTCCTCGACGTGAAGGGCGACTGGGCGGAGGAGCGGCCGAGCGTGCGCCCGGGCGGCTGGGCTTTCCAGTACAACAACGCCTTTTACCCCGATCTCGACGACACCGCGGTCGTGGTGATGGCGCTGGACCGGGCCAAAGAACGCGCGGCGCCGGATGCCGATTATACGCAGGCGATCGCGCGAGGCCGCGAATGGGTCGAGGGGCTGCAGAGCAGGAACGGCGGCTGGGGCGCCTTCGATGCCGACAACGTCTACTACTATCTGAACAACATTCCCTTCGCCGATCACGGCGCGCTGCTCGATCCGCCGACCGACGACGTCAGCGGCCGCTGCATCGGCATGCTGGCGCAATTGGGAGCCGGCCCGGACGACCGGCATATGAGGGCCGGCGTGGAATTCCTGCGCCGCTCGCAGCTGCAGGACGGAAGCTGGTTCGGACGCTGGGGCGTCAACTACATCTACGGCATCTGGTCGGCGCTGGCCGGGCTGAACGCCGCCGGAATCGATCCGCAGGAACCGATGATGCGGCGTGCCGCCGACTGGCTGGTTTCGATTCAGAACGCGGACGGCGGCTGGGGCGAGGACTGCGACAGCTACAGGCTCGACTACGACGGCTATGAGCGCGCAGCGTCCGCCGCGTCACAGACGGCTTGGGCGCTGCTGGGCCTGATGGCGGCAGGCCAGGTCGATCACCCGTCCGTCGCGCGCGGCATCCGCTATCTCAAAGCCACGCAGCGCGACGACGGATTGTGGCCGGAAGAGACCTATACGGGCGGCGGATTCCCGCGCGTCTTCTATCTGCGCTATCACGGCTATGCGAAGTTCTTTCCGCTCTGGGCGGTGGCGCGCTTCCGCAATCTCAAGAACGGCAATTCGCGCCGCGTCGCGCACGGGCTGTGACGATCGTCGCGGTCTGCGGACTGAAGCGCGAGGCCCGCATCATCGAAGGAACGGGAGTAACGGTCGTCATCGGCGGCGGCGACGGTGTGGCTTTGCAGCAGCGGCTGGCGCGCGCGATCCGGAACGGAGCAGACGGCATCATCAGCATGGGTATCGCCGGCGCGCTCTCGCCGACGCTGAAGGCGGGCGACGGCGTGATCGCTTCGCATGTCATCGCCGGGGACGCGATTTTCCAGACCGATGCGGTATGGTTGGGGCGCCTCGCCACAAGGCTGCCGGACGCCGTGGTCGGCGCCGTCGCCGGCGTAGACCGGCCGATCGCCGATACCGCTGCGAAAGCCGCGCTCAACCGCGCCAACGGATCGTGTGCCGTCGACATGGAATCCCACATCGCCGCGCGCGCGGCGCTGGCGCACGGGCTGCCCTTTGCGGCGCTGCGCATCATCTCCGACGCCGCCGAGCAGGTGCTTCCGCCGGCGGCGCTGGTCGCGATGAGATCCGACGGCGGGATCAATTACGGCGCGGTTCTGCGCTCGCTGCTGACGCGACCACAACAAATTCCGGCGCTGATCCAAACGGCGCGGGATTCGGAAAAGGCCTTTGCCGCCCTACTCCGCTGCCGCAACGCTCTGGGGGCGCACCTTGGTGGTCTTGATCTCGGCTAGCTTGTTCTCGACATGGCGCGAGAAGACGAATTCTGCCGGCCGTTGGTTGGCCAGCGAGATCTCCGGCGCCATCGGGCCCGAGGTCTTCACGCCGCGCAGCGCCAATGCGATCAGCTTCTGCGGATGGCGGATGGAATCGATCACCGCCGTGCCCTCGAAGCCGCAATGGACCATGCAATCCTGGCATTTCTCGTATTTGCCGACGCCGTATTTGTCCCAGTCGGTGTCTTCCATCAGTTCCTTGAACGTCTTCACATAGCCTTCGCCCAGCAGGTAGCAGGGCTTCTGCCAGCCGAAGACGCAGCGCAGCGGCATCGACCACGGCGTGCATTCATAGGTCTGGTTGCCGGCGAGGAAATCGAGGAACAGCGTCGACTGGGTGAACTCCCAGTTCTTGCCGCCATTGCCCCGCGCCAGGATATCGCGGAACAGGTTCTTGGTGCGCTCGCGGTTGAGGAAACTCTCCTGGTCCGGCGCGCGCTCATAGGCGTAGCCCGGCGAGATGGTGATGCCGTCCAGGCCCAACTCCTTCATCGTGTCGAAGAATTTGGCGACGCGTTCCGGAATCGCGTTGGAGAACAGCGTGCAGTTGATCTGGGTGCGGAAGCCCTTGGACTTGGCGAGTTTGATCGCGTCGATGGCCTTTTCGTAAACGCCGTCGAGACAGACCGAATGGTCGTGCATCGCCTTGTCGCCGTCGAGATGGATCGACCAGGTGAAATTCGGGTGCGGCTTGTACTGGTCGATCTTCTTGGAGAGCAGGATCGCGTTGGTGCAGAGGATCACGAACTTGTTCTTGGCGAGGAAGCCCTCGACGATGCGCGGCATGTCGCGGTGCAGCAGCGGTTCGCCGCCCGCGATGGAAACCGCCGGCGCGCCGCATTCGTCCATCGCCTGCATGCATTCGTCATAGGACAGGCGCTGGTTCAGAAGGGCGTCCGGATAATCGATCTTGCCGCAGCCGGCGCAGGCCAGGTTGCAGCGGAACAGCGGCTCCAGCATCAGCACCAGCGGATAGCGCTTCACGCCGGTCAGGTGCTGCTTGATGACATAGCCGCCGATCTTGGCGGCCTGCTTGAACGGAATTCCCACGCGTTTCGCTCCAATCAATCCCTGAGTTCGACCGGAAGGCGGAACTCGATGTGTTCTTTCTTGCCGTCCATCTGGCAGACCTCGACGTCGGCATCGATGCGGCGCAGCGCTTCGATCACCTGCTCCACCAGCGCTTCGGGCGCCGACGCGCCGGCCGTCAGGCCGACCGCGCTCTTTCCCTTGACCCAGGCCGGATCGAGTTCGCTGCCGTCGGCGATCAGATAGCTCGGCACCCCGACCTCGCGGCCGATCTCGACCAGGCGGTTGGAGTTGGAACTGTTCTTGGCGCCGACCACGAGAATCACGTCGGCGACCTTCGCCAGCTCGCGCACCGCGGTCTGGCGATTCTGTGTCGCGTAGCAGATGTCGGTGGTCTCCGGTCCCACGATGTCGCTGAACTTCCGTTTCAGGGCCGCGATGATGCTCTTGGTGTCGTCGATGGACAGCGTCGTTTGCGTGATATAGGCGACCGGCGTGGCAGCCGGAATGGTCAGCGCCGCAACATCGGCGTCGGACTGCACCAGCGCCACCGGCGCACCGACCTGCCCCATCGTTCCTTCCACTTCGGGGTGACCGGCATGGCCGATCAGCACCACGTCGCGGCCGGCGCGGCAATGGCGCGCGACTTCGAAATGCACTTTGGTGACCAACGGACAGGTCGCATCGAAGATCTTCAACCCGCGCGTCGCGGCTTCCGCACGCACCGCCTGCGATACGCCGTGCGCGCTGAAGATCACCGTTGCGTTGTCGGGAACTTCGTCGAGCTCTTCCACGAACACCGCACCACGATTGCGCAGGTCTTCCACCACGAAGCGGTTGTGGACGACCTCATGGCGGACGTAGATCGGCGCGCCCAGGGTTTCGATGGCGCGTTTGACGAGCTCGATGGCGCGGTCGACGCCGGCGCAGAAA
>JAATGL010000035.1 GCA_015654705.1 Alphaproteobacteria bacterium
AAGATCATCGCGTTGAGCGGCGCGATCTCGCTGGGCTTAAGCACCATCGTGCAGCCGGCGGCCAGTGCCGGCGCCACCTTGCAGGCGATCTGGTTGATCGGCCAGTTCCACGGCGTGATCAGGCCGCAGACGCCGACCGGCTCATGCACGATTCTGTTCTTGCCGCGCGGCGTCTCGAACTGGAAATTCTTCAGCGCCTCCAGCGTGCCGGCGAAATGCGCCAGCGCCGAAGGTCCTTGCGCCGCCTTGGCCAGCCACATCGGCGCGCCCATCTCGTCGGAGATCGCCTGCGCGACCTCGTCCAGATGTTTCTGATAGGTGGCGATGATGGATTCGAGCAGCTCGATGCGCTCGGCCTTGGTGGTGCGCGAAAAGCTCGCGAAGGCGCGGCGCGCGGCCGCGACGGCCTTGTCGACATCGGCCTTGGAGCCGAGCGAGATGCGCGCGAAGGGCTCCTCGGTCGCCGGATTGATCACGTCCTCGGTCTTCGGCGTCACGGGATCGACCCAGTGGCCGTCGATATAGAATTGCAGGCGGTTCAGCATGTTCGTTTCTCCCATGATCTTGCCCCGGTCCCGAGGGGCCTGAGCGGCTGGACCCATGAAATCACATCTGGCGCAGGCATCAAAGCACCGTCGTGCCCACACATCCGCCCACCGTCAGGGCGATGGGACTGCCGCAGACACAATGGGCACGGGCCCACCAGGACCGGAAAATAACCAGCCCTGGCGAACCTCGCCGGATCGCATGATTTTGTTCGATGTCAGGATCAGGACAACCACGCCGTCCTTGCCGGACGGCCGGTACGCTATTCGTCGCCGCCGCCCTCGGACTTGGCCTCGGCCTTTTTCCGTTTTCCGCCGCCGCCTTCTTTCTTCTTTCCTTCGCCGGCCTTCCGCTCGCGAAAGCGAACGACTTTCCGCGCGGGCTCATCGCCTTCCGCCGCCACATCCCGGATGCTGAACATGCCGAAATCGGGAATGATGATCTTCTCGCCCTTGTCGAGCGCGCTGCGCAGCTGCTTGAACGTCTCGGCCTGCACCGCAGTCACGACGCTGGCGCGGACGTTGCAGGCGCTGGCGATACCTTCGTTGAGTTCCTTCAATCTCATGGCGGATCTTCTTCTTTCGCGAAATCTTGTTGAGGCGCCGATTATGGCCCGGCGCATGTACCGATTCAAGCAACACTTGGCGCGGGCGGCATTTTGTGGCAGCTATATAATTCATATATAAAGAGAATCCGTTCGGGATGACGTGAACGCGGTAACTGTTACGAATCGGGTGCTTACTGCGGCTGCGGGCTCGGTGTCCGGCTCGCGGGCTTTGGGGATGAGGGGGAATTCGTGGCGAAGGGGCGCGCGCTCTTGTTACTCGGCGCAGCGTGCGTGGGGGCGTCCGGCGCGCCTGCGCTGGCGCAGATCACGCCGCCTGCCGCAGTGCAGCCGGGGCGGCCCTTGCCGCAGGCGCCGGCGCAGCCCGATTTCGATTTCCGGCTCGAGGCGCCGCAACGTTCGCCCGTGCCGCGCGCGGTCGACGAGATTCATTTCAAGCTGAACGACATCCGCATCGTCGGTGCGACGACGATGAAGCCCGACGATTTCCGTCCGCTCTATGCCGACCTGATCGGCAAGGACGTGACGCTGTCGCGCATCCTCGACGTGGCCGAGGCGATCGAGCAAAAATACCGCGCCGCCGGCTATGTGCTGGTGCGGGCCTATGTGCCGCCGCAGCGCGTCAAGGACGGCATCTTCACCATCAACGTCTCGGAAGGCTTCGTCGCGTCCGCCTCGGTCGAGGGCGCCAATGCCGGCACGCAGGCGATCACCAACGACTACATGAAGCCGGTTCTGGCGGACCGTCCGCTGGAGATCTCGACCATCGAGCGCGCCCTGCTGCTGACCAACGACCTGCCCGGCGTCAGCGCGACGGGCGTCCTGCGCCCCTCCGCCGCGACACCCGGCGCGTCCGATCTCGTGGTGACGGAGAGCCAGCCTTTCGCGACCGGCGGGCTGGCCTTCGACAATCGCGGTTCGCGCTTCTCCGGCATCTGGACGGTGACGGGCGATGCGGAGTTCAACGGCATTTTCGGGCCGGACCAGTTCGCCGCCAGCCTCACCTCGGCGCCGGATTCGCTGGAGCAGATCGCCGGCCAGGCGCGCTACAGCCGCGCCATCGGCCCAGACGGCGTGATCGGCAGCATGATCGTGACGGTCGACCATGGCGAGCCGGGCTCGACGCTGGCGCAATTCGGCGTGCTGACCAACAGCTGGGCGGTCGGTCCGCGGCTCACCTATCCCATCGAACGCTCGCGCGCCGAGACCATCACGCTGGACGGCGGGCTCACCGTGCAGGACGCGCGCGTGAACCTCGACGCCTTCCATCTGGGCCTCAGCCACGACCAGTGGCGCGTCTTCGACATGGGCGTCTCCTATCTGCGCAACGGCTTCCTCGACGCCAATTGGGCGGCGACGCTCGACGTGGCGCAGGGGCTGCCGTTCCTGGGCGCCACGCCCAACAATTCGCCCGAGCTTTCGCGCCCCGGCGGACAGACCGATTTCACCAAGATCACCGGCGCGGCGCACGTCACCCGTCCGCTGCTGGGACCGTTCAGCGCGGCGCTGAGCGTGCAGGGCCAGTATTCCTTCTCCCCGCTGATCACTGGCGAGCAGATCGCCTATGGCGGGACGGAGATCGGGCTCGGCTACGATCCCGGCGCCATCACCGGCGATCACGGCATCGGCAGCTCGCTGGAGCTGCGCTATGACGGCCACCTGCCGCAATGGCGGATCGGCACGATCGAGCCTTATCTTTTCGTGGATACCGCCTGGGCATGGTATGCCGATGGCGGCGCGCTCTCGCCGCGCGGCGAGAACATCGCTTCGGCGGGCGGCGGCGTCAGGCTCTGGCTCCCCTGGAACGCCACGCTGGGTCTCGAAGTCGCACGGACCCTGGACGCGGTTCCCGGCAGCGACAATGGCAAGCAAGCGACAAAGGTGCTGATCGATGGCGCAGTTCGTTTCTAGCCCGCACCCGATTTCTGCGACGCGCGCGCCCGGGCGGCGCATCCGCGCGGCGCTGCTCACCGGCGCCTGCATCACCGCGCTGATCGCCGGCCAACAGGGCGCGCGCGCCGGCGGGCCGAGCGGCGGCAACGTGGCCATCGGCAACGCCAGCATCGCCTACGGCTCCAGCAAGACGACGATCACGCAATCAAGCCAGAAGGCGCTGATCAACTGGCAGAACTTTTCGATCGCGTCGGGATCGAGCGTCGATTTCCTGCAGCCGGGGTCCTCGGCGATCACGCTCAACCGCGTCCTCGGTCCCTCGGCCTCGACCATCGACGGCAGCCTGTTCGCGACCGGCCAAGTCTGGTTGATCAACGCCAACGGCGTGCTGTTCGGCAAGGGCAGCCAGATCAATGTCGGCGGCCTGATCGCGACGACGTCGGACATGCGCGATTCCGATTTCCTGGCGGGTCATTACGATTTCGGCATCGCCTCGCCCAATGCGAATGCCGCGGTGGTCAACCAGGGCACGATCCGTACGGCGCGCGGCGGCAGCGCCATCCTGGCAGGCTCCAGCGTCACCAATGAAGGCCTGATCCAGGCCGATCTCGGCAATGTCGTGCTGGCAGGCGCCGGTACCTTCAGCGTGGATTTCAACGGCGACAACCTGCTGCGCTTCGCCATTGTCGATCCGGTGGGCAAGACGCCGACCAACGCGGACGGCAGCGCCAGGCCGGCGCTGGTCTCCAACGCCGGCACCATCGCCGCCGCCGGCGGCAAGGTCCTGATGACGGCGCGTGCGGCCAGCAACGTGGTCGACAATGTCGTCAACAACACCGGCATGGTGCGGGCGACCAGCGTGTCGCAGAAGGACGGCGAGATCATCCTGGACGCCGGCGACGGCACGGCGGACGCCGGCGGCACGCTGGATGCGTCGGGCACGGCGAGCGGCGAGACCGGCGGCACCGTCAAGGTGCTGGGCAAGACGGTGCAGGTCGCGGACGGCGCCGCGATCAACGCCTCCGGCGCGTCCGGCGGCGGCACGATCCTGATCGGCGGCAATTTCCACGGCGCCGGGCCGGAACAGGATGCGGACAGCACCACGGTTGGAAAGGCCGCGATCACGGCCGACGCCACGCAAAAAGGCGACGGCGGCAGGATCGCGGTGTGGTCCAACAGCAAGACCGTCTTCAACGGCACGCTCAGCGCCCGGGGCGGCGCGTCCGGCGGCAATGGCGGCGCGGTCGAAACCTCCGGCGGCCAGCTGCAGGTCAGCTCGGCCGCGCGGGTCGATACGCGAGCGGTGCACGGCAGGACCGGCAGCTGGCTGCTCGACCCCGAGAACATCGACATCATCGACGGCGGCGGCGACGGGCTGGGCGGATCGAACATCGATCCCAACACCATCATCACCGCGCTGGCCTCGACCGATGTCGAGCTCGAAGCGACGCAGAACATCAAGATCGACAGCGTGGTCGATTATTCGAGCGTCAATACCTTCACCCTGCTGGCCGGCGCCGACATCAACGCCAATGCGGGCATCCAGAACAGCGGCACCGGCGCGATCAACCTGATCGCGGGCTGGAACGGGACGACGACCGATCTGGGCTCGCTGACCAATCCGGGCGTCTACGGCAACAATGGCGGCAGCGTCATGATCGGCGGCGAGAGCCCCCGGGGCGACGTCTCGGTGGGAAGTTTCGGCGGCGAAACCACGGTCGCCGGCGCCAATATCGTGGTCGATGCCGAAAACGGAGTCGCCCAGATCGGCTATCACGGCGCCGGCAGCGGCGCCATCGACGTGCTGGCCACGGCCAATGTCGTCGTCAACGCCGCCACCGCGAGCTATGCCGAGATCGGCAATGGCGGACCGGGCATCGGCGGCACGGTCGGCGGCGATATTTCCGTCACCACCTTCGGCGGCGGGATCACGCTGAGCGCCTCGGACGCGGACGGCACCTCGATCGCCGACATCGGCAATCTGGGCGGCAACGGTGCGTCCGAAAGCGGCAACATCGCGATCGACACCAATGGCGGCGCACTGGCGCTGGCATCGACCGGCCTGGATTCGTTCGTCCAGATCGGCAACTGGACCAAGGGCGATACAACCGGGACTTCCTCCGGCACGATCACCATCGACACCGCAGGCCTGAACCTGCTCGCCAGCGGCACGGAATCCTATGCCGGCATCGGCAATGGCAGTTTTCGTGCGGGCAATGACGGCGGCGCGCTCGGCGGCGATATCGACATCACGGCGACGACGCTGGTGGTGGATGCCGAGGCCGGCGACTTCGACCAGGCCCGGATCGGCAATCTGGGCAACGGCGTCGTCACCGGCAACATCAACATCGCGACCACCGGCGACCTGACGCTGTCGGCGGACGGTTCGGTGGCCAGCAGCGGGGCGGTCGCCAGCATCGGAAATGTCTCCAATGCGGCAGCCGCGACGGGCAACATCGCCGTCCGCTCGGGCGGCCATCTCTCGCTGCTGGCGACGGATATCGGCGAGGCGCGCATCGAGACCGGCGGCCTCACCAGCGGCACGATCGCGGTGACGGCGCGCGACGACATCCTGCTCTCCGCCAGCGGCGGCTCCAGTTCGGACCTGGCCGGCTCCGCCCTGATCGGCACGCTGACGGGCAACGCCGACATCGTCGTGACCTCCCTGACCGGCAAGGTCGAGCTGGACGCGAACGGGGATAACAGCGCCGTCCAGATCGGCAACAGCGCGAACGGGCAGAGCACAGCGGTCGGCGGCGACGTCACGGTCGTCGCCTCCAATGCCGCCAACGGCAATATCGTCCTTTCCGCCGGCGGCGAGGACGCGCTGGCCCAGAT
>JAATGL010000187.1 GCA_015654705.1 Alphaproteobacteria bacterium
CGTCTTCCCCTCGATCGACATCCTCAAATCCGGCACCCGCAAGGAAGAACTGCTGGTCGACAAGGGCACGCTGGCCAAGATGTACGTGCTGCGCCGTATCCTGGCGCCGATGGGCACGATCGACGCGATCGAATTCCTGCTCGACAAGTTGCGCGTCTCGAAGACCAATTCGGACTTCTTCGACAGCATGAACACGTAGGCTGGCCAGGCCAGTTTCAGTCCGCAATACTTCGCGAAGTGCCGGAAATCGCCGTCGCGCGTGATCAATGCGACATCCCAATCCTAAGAGCGGACAGACCCCGCCGAAGTTGACCATTGCAGCGCTCCGGCGGAGACTGGCACCAGCCGAACCTTGGAGGTCCCATGACCGAAGAACCGCAAGATCGCGCCCAGTTCCATGCGATGATCGAGGGCACGCAGGACGATTGGATGAAAATCGCGGCCGCCACGGTGCCGTTCAACCAGGACCTGCCGAACCGCGTGCTGGCGCATCTGAAGATGCTGGAAGGCGATTGCGGGGGCTTCGCGGTCGACCGCATGGAGCATTCGCTGCAATCGGCGACGCTGGCGTTCCGTGACGGGATGGGCGAGGAATATGTCGTCTGCGCGCTGCTGCACGACATCGGCGACACGCTGGCCTCCTACAATCACGCCGAGCTGGCCGCCACGATCCTCAAGCCCTTCGTCTCGGAGGAGAACCACTGGATGCTGCAGCATCACGGAATCTTCCAGGGTTATTATTTCTTCCATTACCTGGGACTGGACCGCAACATGCGCACGCAGTTCCAGGGCCATCCGGCCTATGAGAAAACCGCGATGTTCTGCGCACGGCACGACCAGAACGCCTTCGATCCCGGCTACGACACGATGCCGCTCGAGGCCTTCGTGCCCCTGGTGCATCGCGTGATGGCGCGGCCGAAGCGGTCGATCTATCTGCGCCCGGATTCGAAAATCGCCGCGGAATAGGCGTTTTACGGAATCAGGATCGTCGCGCCTGTCGTTGAGCGCGAATGCAGTGCTTCGTGCGCCTTTGCCGCGTCCGCCAGCGCGAAGCGCTGGTTGATGTGGATCTTGACCGCGCCGGATGCGATCACCGCGAACAGATCGTTGGCCGTGTCCTGCAATTCCGCGGCGCTGCGGGTGTAATGCGTCAGCGACGGACGCGTGAGATAGAGCGAGCCTTTGGCGACCAGGATGGCAGGCTCGAACGCGGGCACCGCGCCGCTCGAATTTCCGAAGCTCACCATCGTGCCGCGCACCGCCAGGCAATCGAGCGAGCCGCTCCAGGTCTCTTTGCCGATGGAATCGTAGACCACCGGCACACCCTCGCCTCCGGTGATCTCGCGTACCTGTTTGACCCAATCGTCGCTGCGGGTATTGAGCACATGGGCCGAGCCGTTCTCGCGGGCCAGCGCGACCTTGTCGTCGGCGCCGACCGTGCCGATCACAACCGCGCCCAGATGCTTGGCCCATTGGCCGGCGATGAGGCCGACGCCGCCGGCCGCCGCATGGAACAGGATCGTTTGGCCGGGACGCACGGCATAGGTGCGCATCAGCAGGTATTGGACGGTCATGCCTTTCAGCAGGGCCGCCGCCGCGACGTCGTCGCCGATGCCGTCGGGCAGTTTCACCAGCCGTTCGGCCGGCACATTGTTGGCTTGCGCATAGGCGCCGGTCGTTCCGGCATAGGCGACGCGGTCGCCGGTCTTGAATGTCGTGACGTCCGGTCCCAGCGCCTCGACGACGCCCGCCGCTTCGCTGCCCAGGCCCGTGGGCAGGGACAGCTTGTAGAGACCGGAGCGGTGATAGGTGTCGATGAAATTGACGCCGATGGCGCTGTGGCGCACCTGCACCTGGCCGGGCCCCAACGGGGGAAGCTCGACATCCTCCAGCTTGAGGACCTCGGGGCCGCCGGTCTGGGTGAGGCGGATGGCTTTCATCGGCATGTTTCCCGGATTTGGATGAATATAGCATAGCAGAATCAGGGGCCGCCCGGCATCCCGTCAAGCCGCTCCGTCAGAACCGCAAGCCCGGTCCGAGCGCAGCGACGAAGAATGTCGCGCAGACGGCGCCGATGACGATCCACGGCCATGACACAGGCGCGGCGAGGCGAAATCCGGGGAGCGGCCGGTTCATCTCGTAGCCCACCCAGACCAGGCCGATGGATCCCAGAGACGAGGGCAGCGCGTCGGTCAGCATCCGGGCGCGGCCTTCGGGGTCGAAGAAGCCCGCTGCGGCGGAGAGCATGGCCGCCGCCAGATAGGCAATCAGCGTGAAGGTGAGGGGCCGCCAGCCGGCACTTCCGTCCGCCGGCAGCGCTCGGACCAGAGTCGCGCCCAACAGGCGCATCGCGGCTGCATAGAGCACGATGCCGCAGATCGTGATCGCCGCGCGCCACAGCCAGACCGGTTCGAGACCGGCGATGACGAACGCCCAGTCGCCGGTGTCGGTCAGACCGGATTTTATCAGATAGCCGACGTTCCAGAAAATCGCGAAGGCGAAGACGAGGCACAGGAAGATGCGCAGCGCCGCCGCGCGCGGTGCCGCATAGCGCAGCCAGGCCAGGGCAAGCAGGGCGACCACGATCCCGACCACCGGTCCGGCGCCGTCGATCAGGCGGACGTGCAGCGAACATGCTTCGTCGGTCGAGCTGAGCAGCAGCACATGGCCGCCCAGCGCCAGGCAGGTCCCGCCATGGCCCAGCCCCTCATGTGCGACATCAGCGACGGCATAGGCTGCGGCGGCGATGGCGCAGAGCGTGGCGGTGGAGGCCGCGCGCGCCCTATTCAACTCAGATGCTGCCGCAGGAAGACGGAGGTGCGGCCATTGGCCAGATCGGCGCAGGCCTTGTCGTAATGGGCGCCGCCGATGCGGGCGAAGGCATGGTCCATCTCGGGATAGACATGCAGCGTGACCAGCGGATTGGCGGCCAGGCCGTCCCGGATCTTTTTCTGCGCCTCGGGCGGGGTGAACTGGTCCTTGCCGGCGATGTGCAGCATCAGCGGCTTTTTGAGCCCGGCGGCTTCGCCGAGCTTCTCCTGGATGTTCACGCCGTAATAGCCGACCGAGGCGTCACTGTCGGTGCGCGCGGCGGTGAGATAGGCCAGCAGCCCGCCCAGGCAATAGCCGACGGCGCCGACCTTGCCGCTGCAACCCGACGTGTCGCGCCGTATGGCGATCGCGGCCTGAATATCCCTGACCCCCGCATCGGGATCGAAACGGCCCATCAGGTCGAAGGCGCGCTGCCATTCCGCATCGGTCTTGTCGCTGAGCTGGACGCCCGGCTCGAGCCGCCAGAACAGGTCGGGCGCCAGCGCGAAATAGCCATGCGCCGCCAAATCGTCGGCGATGGCGCGGACCACATCGTTGACGCCGAAAATCTCCTGGATGACGACGACGCCGGCGCCGCGCCCGGACGATGGGTTCGCCAGATAACCGGCGAAGGCGCCATCGGCGCCGTTGATCGTGATCTCAGTGCCGGCCATGGAACCCCTCCCCGGATGCGAGACCCAAGGCTAGCGATTCAAGACGCCTCGCGCAAAGCGTTCTACTGCGGCCTAGCGCCCGGCACCGGCCGCGTCTGCGGCAGTTGCAGCATCTGGCTCAGCGCCACCGGATTGGTGATCGGCGCCGAGCAGATCTGGCGCTGGCAGACATAGGCGGTGGGCTGGCCGTTCTCCATCGTCTTGCCGCGGGCGGGATGGCCAGGCGGCAGCATCTGGTCGGGCCCGACGACGACCAGCAGTTTGTTGGGCAGGCTGCGGCCCAGGACGGCATCCGCCAGCTCATGCGTCTTGACGTTGTTGATCGGCCCCACCACGACGATCTGCAGATTGCTGGCGAGGAATTCGAGATTGTTGAAGAAGCTGCCGGCCGACATGAAGGCGCGCGTGACCTCGCCCGCGAAGCCCCGCACCAGGCGGTTGGCGCGGTCGGAATAGGCCTGCTCGGCGGTCGCCATGTGCAGGCGGCCGAGCACGCCCAGTATCACCGAATTGGCCGGCGGCTGGGTCTGGTCGAAGATGGACCGTACACGGACGATCAGTGGATCGTCGTCATGGCTCGTGGTGTAATAGCCGCCGCCGAATTCGTCCCAGAAATTCTCGTTGAGCGTCAGCACCCAGCGCTTGGCCTGGTCGATGAAGCGCGCCTCGCCGGTCGCCTCCCAAAGGGCCAGCGCCGCGCGCGCCATATGGGCGTAATCGTCGGCGAAGCCGGCATGGCCGCGCCTGCCGCCGCGCCAGGAATGCGCCAGCTTGTCGCCGTCGCCCAGTACCTTGACCACGAAATCGAAGGCGCGGATCGCGGCGGTGGTCCATTCGACCCGCTTCATCGCCGTGCCGGCGTTCACCAGGGCCGCGATCAGCATGCCGTTGGTATCGGCCAGCACCTTGTCGTCGCGCCGCGGCGGCACGCGGTTGAGCCGCGCCGCCAGCAGGATCTGGCGCTGGCGCGTCAGCAGCGCCTCGTCTGCGTCGGATTGGGGAAACGGCGCTGCCGTGCCCAGCCGGTGCAGGATGTTGCGGCCCTGGAAATTGCCGTCGCGCGAGACGCCATAGGCGGCCTTGAACTTCTGCACGAAGGTGCCCATCAGCGCGGCATCGATCTCCGGCTCGCTCCAGAGATAATATTTGCCTTCCTCGCCATCGGTATCGGCGTCGAGATTGGTGGCGAAGGCATCCTCGACCTTCATTTCGCGTAAGAGCCAGCCGATCGTCTCCTCGATGCGGACCTGGCTGATCATATTGCGGTTGTGCTGCCACACCAGTGTCATCAGCTCGATCAGCTGCGCGTTGTCGCTGGTCATCTTCTCGAAACGCGGCACCAGCCAGCGCTCGTCGGCGGCGTAGCGGTAGAAGCCGCCGCCGATATGATCGTAGAGCCCGGCCAGCAGCATATGGTCGATCGTGATCGAGGCGAGCTGGGCGAATTGTTGGCTCCCGCTGCGCAGGAAGGCGCGCCACAATATCTCGACCAGCGGCACGGAGGGGAATTTCTGCGTGCCGGTCACGCCGCCGAAGAAGATGTCGAAGCGCTGGGCGACGCGGATCGCCACATTGTCCAGCGTCGCGCCGTCCAGCGGACCGCGCATGTCGCGGTTCCACAGATTGTTCAGCGTTTCGAGCAGCCGGGCGGTGGAATCGGCGACGACCTGCGGATGCTCGCGAAAGAGCCTGGAGACGTCGTCCAGCGCGGTTCTCAAGGCGGGCATATTGGCGCGCGCCTCCTTGGGAAAATAGGTCCCGGTGAAGAACGGCACGCCCTGCGGCGTCAGAAAGATGGTTAGGGGCCAGCCGCCTTGGCTGCCCATTGCGTTGGCAGAGGCCTGATAGAGCTGATCGAGATCGGGGCGCTCCTCGCGATCGACCAGCACGTTGATGAAGCCGTCATTCATCAATGCCGCGATCTCGGGATCGGCGAAGCTCTCCTGGTTCATCACATGGCACCAGTGGCAGGCGGTATAGCCAATCGAGAGCAGGATCGGCTTGCCCTCGCTTTCGGCCGCTGCCAGAGCCTCGCGCCCCCACGGATACCAATGCACGGGGTTGTCCTTGTGCAGCAGCAGATAGGGACTGGTTTGCTGGTCGAGCTGATTGCGGCCCATGATGAATCCTGAAGGAGGCGCGCGGCTGGTCCGCGCGGCGTTGCGTTTTCGATCTGTCTTGCCCAAGCTTCCTTTAGCGCGGCGATGGGCGCGCTCACAAGCCACGCTTTCAAGGCAGTCGGGCCGATGAAAATTCACGTCGAGATGGACATGACGCCGGAGGAAGCCCGCAAATTGATGGGCCTGCCCGACGTGACGAAGCTGCAGGAACACATGATGGCCGAGATGCAGAAGCGCGCCAAGGCGGCGATGGACACCAGCGATCCGGAAGCCATGCTGAAGGCCTGGATGCCGATGGGCGGCCAGGGTTTCGAGCAGTTCCAGCGTTTCCTCTGGGACAGCGCGCAGCGCGCCGCGGGCGGCGCCAAGAAGGACGCCGGCAAGCGCTGATGGCGCACGACACGATCTATGCGCTGAGCACGGCGGCGGGCCGGGCCGGCGTGGCGGTGGTGCGGGTGTCGGGGCCGGAGGCTGCGCATACAATCGCCGCTTTGACCGGAAAAGCCACTCCGGCCCCGCGAAATGCCGTGTTGCGGCGGCTGCGCGACGCATCCGGCGCGGCGATCGACGAGGCGCTGGTGCTCTTCTTCCGGGCGCCGTCGAGTTTCACTGGTGAAGACGTCGCCGAATTCCATATTCATGGCGGCCGGGCAATCGTCGAGGCCTTGCTGGCGGCGTTGGCGGGACTCGGGCTGCGGCCGGCCGACGCCGGCGAGTTCACCCGGCGCGCGGTCGAGGCCGGCAAGCTCGACCTGACCCGTGCCGAAGCCATCGCCGATCTGGTCGATGCCGGCACCGAGGCGCAGCGGCGCCAGGCCCTGCGCCAGTATGATGGTGCCTTGGCCGATTTGTACGAGCGCTGGCGGGCCGATTTGATCCGCGCCGGCGCTTGGTCCGAAGCTATTCTCGATTTTTCCGATGAAGAGTTGCCGGCCGAAACGTTGACCCAGGTGCATGTCGCGATTCGAGGAATTGTTAGGGAAATACAGCATCATATGAATGATGGTGGGCGCGGAGAGCTACTCCGGGACGGTCTCACCCTGACGGTGATCGGTCCACCGAACGCCGGTAAGAGTTCCCTAGTCAACGCACTGGCCCGCCGCGATGTCGCCATCGTCGCCGAGACTGCCGGCACCACCCGCGACGTGATCGAAGTCCGGATGGACCTGGGTGGCTACCCCGTCACCCTGGCCGACACCGCCGGTCTGCGCCAAGCCGTAGAAGCAGTCGAGGCCGAAGGCGTGCGCCGGGCCTTAGCCCGCGCTGATGCGGCGGACTTGGTTCTCCTGCTGCTGGATGGAAGCGCGGAGGCCCCGATGGAGGGCGTCCCGGCCGGAACGCGCGCCGACCTGACGGTCTGGAACAAATCCGATCTGCCATGGCCGGCGAAACGCAGAGGGCTGGCCATCTCCCTAAAGAGCGGCGCAGGCCTGGACGCGATGATCGCCGCCCTGACCGCGAAAGTGCGCGAACGTCTGGAGTCGCCCGATGAGGCGCCTGTCCTGACCCGCAAGCGCCACCGTCACGCACTCGAAGAGGCGGTCCGCGCGTTGGATAGCGCCCTCGCCGCTCCGCCCGACTGTCCCGAGCTGCTGGCGGAAGACCTCCGTCTTGCGTTGCGCGCTCTTGGCCGCATCACTGGCCGCGTCGACATCGAGGAATTGCTGGACGTGGTGTTTCGGGATTTCTGTATCGGAAAGTAGATCGCTGTTTCACGTGAAACATGGCCAGCCGCTTGCCCCTTCTCGCGCTCCCGCGTATTGAGCCGGCATGAGCGGTTTTGATGTCATTGTCATCGGCGGCGGGCACGCGGGGTGCGAGGCGGCGGCGGCTTCGGCGCGGTTTGGCGCACGGACGCTGCTGCTGACGCACAAGCGCGAAACCATCGGCGAGATGTCCTGCAATCCGGCGATCGGCGGGGTGGGCAAGGGTCATCTGGTCTGCGAGATCGATGCGCTCGATGGCGTGATGGGCCGGGTGGCCGACGCGGCCGGCATCCAGTTCCGCATGCTCAACCTGCGCAAGGGCCCGGCGGTGCGCGGCCCGCGCGCCCAGGCCGATCGCAAGCTTTACCGGCTGGCGATGCAGGCGGCGCTCGACGCTCAGGACAAGCTCGAAATCCGCGCGGCCGCGGTCGAGGATCTGCTGATCGCGGACGGACGTGTCGTCGGTGTGCTGACGGCGGACGGCGAACGCATCCGCGCCGGCGCCGTGGTGCTGACCACCGGCACCTTCCTGCGCGGCCTGATCCATATGGGCGAGGTGAAAATCCCCGCCGGCCGGGTAGGCGAGGCGCCCTCGATCGGGCTGGCCAAAACCCTGTACGTGCTGGGTCTGGAGATGGGCCGGCTGAAGACCGGCACGCCGCCGCGGCTGAACGGCGCGACCATCGACTGGGCGGCGCTGGAGGTGCAGCACGGCGACGATCCGCCCGCGCCTTTCTCCTTCCTGACCGAGACGATCACGACGCCGCAGACCGTCTGCCATATCACGCGCACGACGTCTGAGACCCACGCGATCATCCGCGCCAATCTGCACCGCGCGCCGATCTATTCCGGCCAGATCGAGAGCACCGGGCCGCGCTATTGCCCCTCTATCGAAGACAAGATCGTCCGCTTCGCCCGCCGCGACAGCCACCAGATTTTCCTGGAGCCCGAAGGGCTGGACGACAACACGATCTATCCCAACGGGATTTCGACCTCCTTGCCCGAGGAAGTGCAGCTTGCGCTGCTGAAGACCATTCCGGGGCTGGAGAACGTCGCGGTGCGCCGCCCCGGCTATGCGATCGAATATGATTATGTCGACCCGCGCGAACTTTCAGCCGCGCTGGAAAGCAAAAAGGTGGCTGGTCTTTATCTTGCCGGCCAGATCAACGGCACGACGGGCTATGAGGAAGCGGCGGCGCAGGGCCTGATGGCCGGGCTCAACGCCGCGCGGGCGGTGGGCGGACAGGCGCCGCTGATCCTGGACCGCGCCACCGCCTATATCGGCGTGATGATCGACGATCTGGTGACCAAGGGCGTCAGCGAGCCCTATCGCATGTTCACGTCCCGGGCCGAATACCGCCTGTCCCTGCGCGCCGACAACGCCGACCAGCGGCTGACACCGGTCGGACAAGCCGCCGGTTGCGTCGAAAGCTCGCGCGCGGCGGCTTTCGCGGCGAAGATGGCCGCGCTGGACCGGGCCCGCGTTCGGATGGCAGAACTCAACCTCACGCCCAACGAGGCGCAGAAGCATGGAATCGCGATCCGGCAGGACGGCGTGCGGCGCAATGCGTGCGATCTGCTGACGCTACCGGACATCGATTTTTCCGCTCTTATAGAGGTCTGGCCGGAACTGGCGGGGTTGGATCCCGAAATCGCTGAGCAGCTTGAGATCGACGCGCAATATGCCGGCTATCTGGGACGCCAGGAGGCCGACATCGTGGCGTTCCGGCGCGACGAAGGGCTGGCGTTGCCGGATGCGCTCGATTATCGCGCGGTGCCGGGGCTATCGACTGAAGTCCGCCAGAAACTGGCGGCGATCCGGCCGTCGACCTTGGGGCAGGCGTCACGCATCGATGGCGTAACGCCGGCGGCGCTCACCCTCGTCCTTGCGCATCTGCGCGCCCGGACCGCGCGCGTTGCCTGAGAGCTTCGGAGCCGAGGGATTCGCCGCGGCCAGCGGTGTTTCACGTGAAACACTTTCCCGGCTGAAGGCCTATGTCGGACTGCTGGAGGACTGGAACAGCCGCCACAATCTGGTCTCGGCTGCATCGCTGGCGGATGTCTGGCGGCGTCATGTCTGGGACAGCGCGCAGCTGGCGGCCTTTGTCCCGCCCGCGGCCAAAACGCTTGCCGATCTCGGCAGCGGTGCCGGCTTTCCGGGACTGGTTTTGGCCGAATTGCTGCGCGGCCGGGTACGGGTCGCGCTGTTCGAGGCGACCGCCAAGAAATGCCAGTTTCTGGAAGCCGTGGCGAACCGGCTGGAGCTTCCTGTCGATATTCACAATCGCAGGATCGAGGAGGTAGGCCGACAGATCTGTGATGTCGTGACCGCCCGCGCCTGCGCGCCCTTGAGCAGACTCCTGCCCTACGCACAACATTTCGTGGGTCCGAAGACGATTTGTCTGTTTCTGAAGGGACAAAGTGTCGGCGCGGAATTGACCGAAGCGCGCAAATCCTGGAAAATGACCCTCCAGCAGCACCCAAGCCTGACCGACCCGTCGGGTATTGTCCTGGAGATAGGGGAGCTCGCCCATGCAAGCGCAGACCGGCCATCGACCGCGCGTCCTGGTCGTCGCCAACCAGAAGGGCGGCGTCGGTAAGACGACGACGGCGATCAATCTGGGCACGGCGCTGGCGGCGGTCGGCGAGCCGACGCTGGTGATCGACATCGATCCGCAGGGCAACGCTTCCACCGGGCTCGGCATCGCCCGCGCCGAGCGCAAGCTGACGACCTATGACGTGCTGATGGGTCAGGCCAGCATCGCCGAGGCGGTGATGCCGACGCGGATTCCGCGGCTGTCGCTGGTCGCGTCCACTGTCGATCTTTCCGGCGCCGAGCTGGAAATGATCGATATGGAGCGGCGCAATTTCCGCCTCAAGGACGCGCTGGCCGACTTCACCGGCCATGGCGGCGAGAAGTTCTCTTACGTACTGATCGATTGCCCGCCGTCGCTGACGCTGCTGACCGTCAACGCCATGGCCGCGGCCGATGCCGTGATGGTGCCGCTGCAATGTGAATTCTTCGCGCTGGAAGGCCTCAGCCAATTGCTCAAGACCATCGATCTGGTGCGCGCCAATCTCAATCCGCGGCTGGAGATCCAGGGTATCGTGCTGACCATGTTCGACAAGCGCAACAAGCTTTCCGACCAGGTCGCCGCCGATGTGCGCCAGAATATGGGCGAGAAGGTCTACCGCACCATGATCCCGCGCAATGTGCGGGTATCGGAGGCGCCCAGCCACGGCCTGCCGGCCTTGGTTTACGATCTGCGTTGCCCCGGCAGCCAGGCCTATATCAAGCTCGCCGGCGAGCTGATCCAGCGCGAACGCCTGCGCGTGGCGGCCTGATGACGCCCAAACCGACGGCGGACGAACAGCGCCCGCGGGCGCTGGGCCGCGGCCTCTCCGCGCTGATCGGCGAGGAAGCCTTGCCGACGCGCGGCGAGGCCGCCAAATCCGCGCGCACCCTGCCGGTCGCGTTCCTTAGGCCCAACCGCTTCCAGCCGCGCAAGAATTTCGCGGCCGAGGACCTGCACGACTTGACGGAATCGGTGCGCGAGAAGGGGATTTTGCAGCCCATCCTGGTCCGCCCGGTCAAGGGCGATGCCGAGGCCTTCGAGATCGTGGCGGGCGAGCGGCGCTGGCGCGCGGCTCAGCTCGCCAAGCTGCACGACGTGCCGGTGGTGGTGCGCGAG
>JAATGL010000212.1 GCA_015654705.1 Alphaproteobacteria bacterium
CCGGCGTCGCGCACCATCTGCACGATCTTCTTGGAGGTCGTGCCGCGCACGATGGAATCGTCGATCAGCACGACGCGCCTGCCCGAAAGCGTCGCGCGATTGGGATTGTGCTTCTTGCGCACGCCGAAATGGCGGATGCCGTCGGTCGGCTCGATGAAGGTACGCCCGACATAATGGTTGCGGATGATGCCGAGTTCGAAGGGAACCTGGGCCACGGTGGAAAAGCCCAGCGCCGCCGGCACGCCGGAATCCGGCACCGGGATGACCATGTCGGCTTCTGCCGGGGCCTCGCGCGCCAGTTCCTCGCCGATGCGCTTGCGCGCCTCGTAGACGTTGCGGCCGTCGACCATCGAATCGGGCCGCGCGAAATAGATGTATTCGAAGACGCAGGAGCGGTTGGGCTGCTTGTTGAAGGGATGGAAGGACTCGATCCCCTCCTGGGTGATGACCACCATCTCGCCGGGCTCGACGTCGCGCACGAACCCCGCACCGATGATGTCCAGCGCACAAGTCTCCGACGCCAGGATCGGCGTGCCGTCGAGGTCGCCCAGCACCAGCGGGCGAACGCCCCAGGGATCGCGCACGCCGATCATTTTCTTCGACGTCAGCGCGACCAGCGAATAGGCGCCGGCGACCTGCTTCAGCGCATCGATCAGGCGGTGCACAACGGGTCCGAACTTGCTGCGCGCGGCCAGGTGAATGATCACTTCGGTATCGGAGGTCGACTGGAAGATGGCGCCCTGGCCCACCAGTTCATCGCGCAGGATGCGCGCATTGGTGAGATTGCCGTTGTGGGCCAGCGCCACGCCGCCACCGGCCAGATCGGCGAACATCGGCTGGACGTTGCGCGCACCCGAGCCGCCCGCCGTCGAATAGCGGTTGTGGCCGATGGCGAAGGCACCCTTCAGGTTCTCCGCCCGCGCGCTGTTGCGGCCGCCGAAGATGTCGCCGACGAGGCCGGTGTGCCGCTCCGAAATGAACTGGCCGTTGTCATAGGTGACGATGCCGGCCGCCTCCTGGCCGCGATGCTGCAGGGCATGCAGCCCCAGCACGGTCAGCGCGCCGGCATTGGGATGGCCGAAGACGCCGAATACACCGCACTCCTCGTGCAGCGTGTCCGCGTCCCACTCGTCTTTCGCAAAAGGGCCTGTCATGGCTTGCCGGTCCCGCCGTTGCCAGTCGCCTCGATGAGCCTGTCTAGCTCGCGACGTTCCGCGGCGCCATAGGCTTTATGAACGTGTTTTTTCTTGGACACCGCCGAAGCGGCCGGTCGCAGCGCCGACGCGTCGGCCGCCGCCGAGGCCGCTGCGGGTTCGGCTTGCGCGGTTCCGATATGCTGGTCCGGCACCAGGGAGAGCAGAACTTCGCTCGATCCCTGAATCACCGGCAAAAGGCGCGCATTGGTCATCCAGTCGGGCTGGCTGCGCACCGGCATCATGTAGGAGAACGCGATATAGGCCAGTCCGACCACCGCCAGCCCGCGCACCACGCCAAAAGCGAAGCCGAACGAACGGTCCAGCGTGCCGATCTGCGAATTCTTCACGGTCTGCGAAAAGCGATAACTGATGAAGGACAGCGGAATCAGCACGACCAGGAAAATTACCACATAGCCGGCGAGCAGGCCGATCAGCGGCGATGCCGGAAACAGTCCGCGTGCAAGGGGCGCCAGCCGGGGTCCGAAGAACAGCGTGGCGAAGGCCGCGGCCGCCCAAGCGAAGATCGAGAGGCTCTCGGACACGAAGCCGCGATAGGTGGCATAGACCGCGGACAGGACGATGACCGCGATGACCAGCGGATCGATGAACGTGATGTCCAGAGCGCTCATGATTCTATTCTAGCACGACCCGACGCCGGCCGCGCGGTGCTGCGCCCGGTCGAGCCCGTCAACGCCAGCAGGTCCGCAACATCCTTGACCGCGATCACGTCGATACCACCGTTTTCCGCGCGCGTTCCCGAAGGAACGACGGCCTTGGTAAATCCCAGCTTAGCGGCCTCTTTAAGGCGCAATTCGGTCTGCGGCGCCGGGCGGACATCGCCCGAAAGGCTGATTTCTCCAAAATACACCATGTCCCTCGGCAGCGGCCAGCCGCCGAACGACGAAACCAGCGCCGCTGCGGCAGCCAGATCGGCGGCCGGCTCGCCGATCTTCAGGCCGCCCGCGACGTTCAGATAGACATCATGCCCGCTCATTCCAAGTCCTCCGCGCGCATCGAGCACGGCCAGCAGCATGGCGAGGCGGCCGGTGTCCCAGCCCACCACGGCGCGGCGCGGCGTGCCGTAGCCGGCCGCCGCCACCAGCGCCTGAATCTCCATCAGCAGCGGCCGCGTGCCTTCGATCCCGGCGAATACCGCCGTGCCCGGCGACAGCGACGAACGGTCGCCCAGGAACAAGGCCGACGGATTGGCGACCTCGGCGAGGCCCTTGCCGGTCATCTCGAAGACGCCGATCTCGTCGGTGGCGCCGAAGCGGTTCTTCACCGCGCGGAGCAGGCGGAAATGATGGCCGCGCTCGCCCTCGAAATAGAGCACCGCGTCGACCAGGTGCTCGACCGCTTTCGGCCCGGCGATCTGGCCGTCCTTGGTGACATGGCCGACCAGGATGACCGCCGCGCCGGTCGATTTGGCATAGCGCACCAGGTCGAAGGAGGCGGTGCGCACCTGCGCGATGGTTCCGGGCGCGGCCTCCAGCGCCGAGGTCCAGAGCGTCTGGATCGAATCGATGGCAACGATGCCGGGCGGACGTCCGCTCTCCAGCGTGGAGAGGATGTCCTCCACGCAGGTGGCCGACCCCAGC
>JAATGL010000208.1 GCA_015654705.1 Alphaproteobacteria bacterium
ACCAGTCGCGGCAGGTGATGCGGTCGCCGGTCCAGTTGTGGAAATACTCGTGCGCCACGACGCTTTCGATGCGCGCGTAATCGTCATCGGTCGCGGTTTCGGGCGAGGCCAGCAGCAGCTTGTCGTTGAAGATGTTGAGGCCCTTGTTCTCCATTGCGCCGAAGTTGAACGCCGACACCGCAACGATCATGAAGATGTCGAGATCGTATTCGCGGCCGTATTTCTCCTCGTCCCAGCGCATCGCGCGCTTGAGCGAATCCATCGCATAGGCGACTTTCGGCTCGTTGCCGTGCTCGACATAGATGCGCAGATCGACGGGCCGCCCGGAGGCGCGCACGAAATTGTCCTTCAGAACGCCCAGGTCGCCCGCGACCAGCGCAAACAGGTAGCACGGCTTGGGGAACGGGTCGTGCCAGACGGCGAAATGCCTGCCGTCCGCCAGGTCGCCGCTGTCGACAAGATTGCCGTTCGACAGCAGGACCGGATAATCGCGCTTCGCCGCCTCGATGCGCGTGGTGTAGACCGCCAGCACGTCGGGTCGGTCGAGGAAATAGGTGATGCGGCGAAAGCCTTCCGCCTCGCACTGGGTGCAGAAGATGCCCTTCGAAACGTAGAGGCCTTCCAGCGCCGTGTTTCCGGCGGGCGAAATCTCGGTGACGATTTCGAGCGTGAATTGCTCCGGCGTCTCGCCGATCGAGAGCGTCTCGTCGTCGAGGCGGTATTCGTGCGGCGCCAGCGCGCGGCCGTCGATGGCGAGCGACAGGAGCTTGAGATGCTCGCCGTCGATCACCAGCGGCACGGCCGCGCCTGCGCGTGCCAGTTTCATCGTCGCGGTGACGCGCGTGGCTTCGGGATCGAGCGCGAAGGCGAGCGCCACCTCGGAAATCCGGTAATCCGGCGGCCGGTAGTCTTTCAGCGCGATGGCGCGCGGCTCTTCGGTGCGCATGGCAATCCTCATGATGAACGGGCGCGAGATATAGCCGACGGCGCTAACTGTCGAAAGCGCGCAGAACGGCGGCGGTTCCGGATCGGCTTAACCGTTCCTTCACCATGTTTGTTGCCGCTTAGGGAATTCCTAAAGCCTCGCGGTCATAAGATCGCGTCATGCGCCTGCTGCCAGCCTCCGTTTGGACGTTTTCCGCCGCCCTCGTGGCGGGATTTCTGCTCGCCGGTTCCTCGGCGACTTTCGCCGATCAGAGCGACGGCTTGCGCCAGGACGCGACCGAGACGGTGGTCGTGCATGCGCCGGCCTACAACAGCGAATACAAGCTCGGCGCCGGCGACAAGGTGCGCGTGACGGTCTACAACGAGGACGATCTCTCCGGCGAATTCCAGGTCGACGGCAGCGGCTATGTGCGCCTTCCGCTGATCGGCCAGATCCGGGCGGCCGGTCATTCGGCCTACCAGCTCGAAGGCGATGTCGAGGCAGCGCTGGACGACGGATATGTGAAAAATCCGCGCGTCAACGTCGAAGTGACGACCTACCGGCCGTTCTACATCATCGGACAGGTCAACCGTCCCGGCCAATATCCCTATGTCAGCAACATGAGCGCGCTGGACGCGATCGGGCTGGCGGGGGGCTTCACCGACCGCGCGGTGGAATCGACAGTCTATATCCGCCACGAAGGCGAGACAAAGGAACATGACGTGCCGCCGGACGAGACGATCAAGATCCGCCCCGGCGACGTGGTGCGCGTCGACCAGACCGTGTTCTGGTCCGTCGCCGGCGTGATTGCGCCCGTGCTGTCGCCCGTCGCCTCGCTTGCCTATATCGCCAAATAGCGTCCTGAAGCGCGGGGCCTCGAAGCGCGAAAGGCCGTCAGGCCTTGATGACGATTTTCTTCTTCGCGACGGCTTTCTTCTTGGGCGGATTGGCCAGCGCTTCGGCGTCGGCGGCGATCTTGTCCTCGGCTTCCTTGGCCAGGCGCAGCGCCTTCAGCTTGGCGATCTTGGCGGTCGTCGCGGTCTGTTCTTTTTCGCGTTCCTTGCGCACATCCGTGTCGCGCTGCGCGACCTTCTGGAATTGCTCCTGGGCGCGGTTGCGCACCTGATCCTTGCGCTGGGAACCTGGGTTGCTCATGGTGGAATGCCTCTAACCTGCGGGAAGGAATTCGCACGCCACGGTGCGCGGCGAAATCTGGGGAACGAAAACGCGCGCCGGGTGCTTGGCAACGGCCGCGATCCCGATGCTGGTGCGTCACCCTAGCACCTTCTTTGGGCAAAAGCGCGCTCTTATGTGACAAACCGGTTAACCCTCGCCGTGGCGGGAAAAATGTCATAGGAAATAAGGCCATGAACCCGATCGCCCCCAATTCCGTGGTCAAGGTCGGCAGCGTCGCGATCGGCAATGCCCTGCCGTTATCGATCATCGCCGGGCCCTGCCAGCTCGAAAGTCGCGCCCATGCGCTGGAAATGGCCTCGGCGCTGAAGGAGATCGCCGCCCGCGCCGGCGTCGGGCTGATCTACAAGACCAGCTTCGACAAGGCCAACCGCACCAGCGCCAACACCGCGCGCGGCCTGGGGCTGGAGCTTTCGGCGCCGATCTTCGCGGAAATCCGCGAAAGCCTCGGCCTGCCGGTGCTGACCGACGTGCATGAGCGCGCCCAGTGCGCCGCCGTGGCGGAAGCGGTGGATGTGCTGCAGATCCCGGCCTTCCTCTCGCGCCAGACCGATCTGCTGGTGGCGGCGGCGGAGACCGGCAAGACGGTCAATGTGAAGAAGGGCCAGTTCCTGGCGCCCTGGGACATGAAGAACGTGATCGCCAAGATCACCGGCGCCGGCAATCCCAACGTGCTGGTAACCGAACGCGGCGTCAGCTTCGGCTACAACACGCTGGTCTCCGACATGCGCGCGCTGCCGATCATGGCAAAATTCGGCGCGCCGGTGGTGTTCGACGCGACTCATTCGGTGCAGCAGCCGGGGGGGCAGGGCGACAAATCGGGCGGCGAGCGCGAGATGGTGCCCTACCTGGCGCGCGCCGCCGTCGCGGTCGGCGTCGCCTGCGTCTTCCTGGAGACGCACCAGGATCCGGACCATGCGCCGTCGGACGGCCCCAACATGGTCAAGCTCAGGGACATGCCCGCGCTGCTCAGCGAACTCGTCGAGATCGACCGCATCGTCAAGAAGCGCCCGGCCGCCTAGGCGGCGCTGAGCGCCATCCAGCTCTGCACGATGCCGATGATCGCCAGGATCAGCAGTCCGACGGTTGCCAGCGCGCCGATCCCAAATCCCAGGCTGCGCTTGGACGGGTCGGCCATGTAGGCCTGCATGTAGACGATGCGGCCGATCGACCAGACGAGGCCAAACGCGGCCGGCAGCCACGCGATCGTGTGAAAATAGAGCGTGGCGAGCCACAGCAGGGGCAGGAAAAGGACAAGCTGCTCGATCGTGTTCATCTGCACGCGGTAGGCGCGGTCGAACTCGGGATGACCGCTGGTGGCGGGTGCCAATATCTTGTGTTGGCCGCGCATTTTGCCGGCGCGCCAGAACGTCATCAGATAGACCAGCAGTGCCAGAATCGTGGCGGCCGCGCTCAACAGCGCGGCGGGCGTAATCAACATGGCGTGTCCCCTCCAGAAAGCCGGCTCCCGCACGAAGCGCACGGGAGCCTAGCTGGGAGAGGATACAGGATTTGCGTAGCCCGCGTTACTGCGGCGCGTCCATATCCTGCTGCGGCCCCTGGCCGGCCGATTGATGGCGCTGGGCCTGGGTATCCATCCGTTGCGCCAGCCGGGCCTTGCGGGCGTTGGGCAGGGCGTTCCATTGGGCCTCCAGATCGCGGCGCCATGAAGCCTTCTGGGCGTCGGTCATGGCGCGGATCTTCTGGATCTGCTCCTTGCGGTAGGCCCTCTTCTGGTCGCGCGTCATGTCCTTCGTCGCCTGGTGCATCTGCAGCCTGAACATCATGAACTCGTTGGGCGAATCGAACATCGCCTGAAACTTGCCGTGATGGACCCGGTCGGTCTGCGGAACGCTGACCTGGTCGGCCGTAGGCGGCGCCGCCATGGCGGCGGTCGAAAGCAGGGCGGCCGCCAGCGCAGCCAGGAAAAAGCGGGACTTGCTCATCGGGGAAACTCCGTTTGTCTGGCCTTTCAACGCGCCGAATGCCGCCTCTCCGTCGCGCCTTGCTGAGAGCCGTTTCATCGCCTAGAAGCAGGAAAATATAGCCCTTTTTGTGACAGGATCGCGCCACATGACCGCCATCATCGACATCACCGGCCGCGAGATTCTCGACAGCCGCGGCAATCCCACGGTGGAGGTCGATGTGCAGCTCGAAGACGGCGCCTTCGGCCGCGCCGCGGTCCCTTCCGGCGCCTCGACCGGCGCGCATGAGGCGGTAGAACTGCGCGACGGCGGTACGCGTTATGGCGGCAAGGGCGTCGAGAAGGCGGTCGCCGCGGTCAATGGCGAAATCTTCGACGCCCTGTGCGGCATGGAGGCGGAAGACCAGCCGCGCCTCGACCGCATCCTCTGCGCGCTCGACGGCACCAAGGCCAAGAGCCGGCTGGGTGCCAACGCGATCCTCGGCGTCTCGCTGGCCGTCGCCAAGGCGGCGGCGGACGCGTCCGGCCTGCCGCTCTACCGTTATGTCGGCGGCGCCGGCGCGCGGGTGCTGCCGGTGCCGATGATGAACATCGTCAATGGCGGCGTCCATGCCGACAATCCGATCGACTTCCAGGAATTCATGATCATGCCGGTCGGCGCGCCGAGCTTCCGCGAGGGCCTGCGCATTGGCGCGGAAATCTTCCACACGCTGAAGAAGGCGCTGCACGACGCCGGACACAAGACCAATGTCGGCGACGAGGGCGGCTTCGCGCCCAACCTGAAAAGCGCCGACGACGCGCTGAGCTTCGTGATGCGCGCCATCGAGAAGGCGGGCTACCGGCCGGGCGACGAGGTGATGCTGGCGCTCGATCCCGCGTCGACCGAATTTTTCAGGGACGGCAAATATGTGCTGGAGGGCGAGGGCCGCACGCTCGATCCGGCCGGCATGGTGAAGGTCTATGAGGATCTCTGCGCGCGCTATCCCATCGCCTCGATCGAAGACGGCATGGCGGAGGACGATTGGGAGGGCTGGATCGCGCTGACCCGATCGATCGGCAGCAAGGTGCAGCTCGTCGGCGACGATCTTTTCGTCACCAACACGGCGCGGCTGAAGGACGGCATCGCGCGCGGCGCCGCCAACGCGATCCTGATCAAGGTCAACCAGATCGGCACGCTGAGCGAAACGCTGGATGCGGTGGAGACCGCCCATCGCGCCGCCTATCGCTGCGTGATGTCGCACCGCTCCGGCGAGACCGAGGATTCCACCATCGCCGATCTGGCGGTGGCGACCAATTGCGGACAGATCAAGACCGGCTCGCTCGCCCGCTCCGACCGCCTCGCCAAATACAACCAGCTCCTGCGCATCGAGGAACTGCTGGGCGATCAGGCCGTCTATGCCGGCCGTGACGTGCTGAAGGCCTGACGCGGCGCACTCGCAGGCCGTCGGTACCGAACTGCTGCGCAGAAATTCCGCTCTCCGTCGAGCGTGACACCCGGCCACCGCCGGGCGTCACGCTCAAAGGGCAATTTTTTGTTTCTTCTTCAAAAAAGGCAGCAGACTCTTCCGTTCTCCTACGGTGTCACGGCAAACGCCGTTCCCGCGCCATGCGTGCCGCCGCTCGGCGTCGTGCCGTAGATCGTGCCGTCCGGTCCCAGCGTCAGTCCGCTTTGCGCATTTTCCCAGCCGGCGAAACCGCCATCCGACCTGCCGCTGAACTTGTGCACCAGCATGAAGCGCCAGGCCTGGCCCGTCTTGGCCGGCGGCGTCAGCTTGAACAGCGTGCCGCAGCCCTCGCCTTCCTGGCATTTCGGATTCCCGAACAGGGTGGTGACGCCCCAGACCGCGCCGTCGGCATCGATGACGAGCGGCCCCGCCGGCGCGCCGCCCTGTTCCGCCTCGGCGATGGTATCGGCCCCGAACGTGTAGAGCACCTCCATCGTCCAGTTCTGCCCGCCCTGCGGCACCAGCCGGTACACCGTGCCCTCGGGAAAGGTGAAGCCGGTGCCGCCGAGGCTCGTGGTGCCGTAGAGCGCGCCCGACGCGTCCGCGACCAGCGGCGATTTCGACTCCTCGCCTTCGGTGAAGTTGTCCATGCTGTGGATCAGCCGCATCGACCATTGCGTCTGGCCGTCGCCGGGCGGCGAAATTTCGAACAGCCCGCCGGTGCCGTTGACGCCGCCATGGGGGATTGTGCCGAACAGATTGCCGTCCGCGCCGGCCAGCAGCGGCGTGGTCGGATTGCCGCCGAACTGGTCGTTCTGGAAATTGTAGATTGCCTGGCCTTTCCAGGCGCCGCCGGTTTCGCCCAGCCGGAACAGCGTGCCGCGGTCGTCGTTGCCGCCCAGGCGCGCGCTGCCGTAGAAGGCCCCGTCCGCGCCGAGCGTAATGCCGGCATCGGGAAACTGCCCGACCTTGCTGGAGCGGAAATCGTAGAGCGAAGTCAGCGTCCAGTCCTGCCCGCCCTTAGCCGGCGGGGCGAGGCTGAACAACCGCCCCGTCACGCGCGGCGTATGCACGGCGAGGGAAGTGGTGGCGCCGTAGAGCGTGCCGTCCGCCGCCACCGCCAGGCTGCCTGAGGGGAAGGCGCCGTCGGCGCCGTCCATGAAGGTATGCAGCACCGTTTCGGTCCATGCGCCCTGGCCGCCTTTGGGCGGGGTGAGCTGGAAGGCCACGCCGCAGCCCTGCTCGCGGGTGACGGCATGGCGGCAGATGGGCTTGCCGGTGAACCCGCCGAAGCCGGCGGTGCCGTAAAGCGCGAAGCTGCCGGTGGGGGCGCTGGTGCCGACCAGATGGCCCGGCGCGGCGCCGTCCGTGCCGGAGAAATGGTGGATCACCTGAAAGACCGGCTTGGCGCCGGCCGCAGGGGCGAGGCCGACCGCAGCCGCCAGGACCGCGCCGAGAAATACACGCATGCACATTCTCCCATAATGGAAAAATCAAAGTCCGGGCTGGACCTCATCATGCACCGAGGACGCCGTGGGGCGGCGTTTTATTCCGCCGCTCCTCGCCCTTTAGGATTCTTCCCTTGA
>JAATGL010000186.1 GCA_015654705.1 Alphaproteobacteria bacterium
GCGGAACGAAGGACGGGTACAGCCGGACCTTACGAATGCGAAACCCGGAGTCTCAAGGGATGACCTCGAGGGCTCCAGCGTCCTAAGCTGGGCACTATACGGAGGTTCGTCATGGAAAAGGCCACATTCGGCGCGGGGTGTTTCTGGGGCGAGAAGAATGGCGGCTCCTGTTACGTGAGCTACGCGAAGGTCGCGGGGCAATGAGGCTGGTTCGGGGAATAGCGGGGGCCGCGATCGTCATGGCGATGGGTTTTGTCTCACAGCAGGCTTATGGGCAGCAGACGCGCGGCGACCGCTATTCGGGCGCCCCGTGGGCGACGCGCTCGCCGGTGCTGGCGCAGCACGGCATGGCGGCGACCGAGCAGCCGCTGGCGAGCGAGATCGCCGTGTCGATCCTGAAGAAGGGCGGCAGCGCGGTGGATGCGGCGATCGCCGCCAACGCCGCCATCGGGCTGATGCAGCCGGTGCTGAACGGCATCGGCGGCGATCTGTTCGCCATCGTCTACGATCCGAAGACGAAGAAACTCTACGGCTACAACGGCTCGGGCCGCGCCGCGCTGGGCCGCGACCTGGCGAAGATGAAGGCCGAAGTCGCCGCCGCCTACGCCAGGGCCGGGATGCCGGCGAAGGATCACATCCCGTCGGTCGGCTCGCTGCCTATCAGCGTACCGGGCGCCGTCGATGCGTGGTTCGCGCTGCACCAGAAATTCGGCCGACTGCCGATCGCCGACGACCTCGCGCCGGCGATCCGCTATGCGACCGACGGCTTTCCGGTGACGCAGCTCATCGCCTCCTATTGGAAGGCCAACATGGCCGCGTTCGAACGGAACGCCAAGCTGATCGAGGAGCTGGACAACGCGCGCGCCACTTATATGCCGGGCGGCCACACGCCGGCCGAGGGCGAGATCTTCAGGAATCCCGATCTGGCCAACACGCTGTCGCTGATCGCCGCGGGCGGGCGCGACGCCTTTTACAAGGGCCCGATCGCGCACACCATCGACGCTTATTTCAAGCGCATCGGCGGCGACCTGCGCTATGAGGATTTCGCGGCGCATCACGGCGAATGGGTCGAGCCGCTGTCGGTCAATTACCGCGGCTACGACGTCTACGAGCTTCCGCCCAACGGACAGGGCGCGGCGGTGCTGCAGATGCTGCAGGTCCTCAAAGGCTTCGATCTGAAGGCGATGGGGGCCGGCAGCGCCGATACGCTGACCACGCTCCTCGAAGCCAAGCGGCTGGCTTACGAGGACCTCGCCAGATATTACGCCGATCCGGACTTCGCCAAGGTGCCGCTGAAGGGCCTGCTATCGGAAGCCTATGCCGACGAGCGCCACAAGCTGATCGCTTCGACCAGGGCCAATCCCGCCATCGGCCCCGGCGATCCGAAGCTGCATGACGGCGACACGATCTACCTGACCACCGCCGACAAGGACGGGATGATGGTCTCGCTGATCCAGTCCAATTATCGCGGCATGGGATCGGGACTGGTCGCCGATCATCTGGGCTTCATGTTCCAGGATCGCGGCGAGCTTTATTCGCTGCGCGCCGGCGACGCCAATGTCTATGCGCCCGGCAAGCGGCCGTTCCACACCATCATCCCCGCCTTCATCATGAAGGATGGCGCACCCTTCATGTCGTTCGGGCTGATGGGCGGCGACATGCAGCCGCAGGGCCATGTCCAGATCATCACTGACATGATCGATTTCGGCATGAACCCGCAGGAGGCCGGCGACGCGGCGCGCTGGCGCCACTATGGCGGCGCCGAACCGACCGGCGAGCCGTCGGCCGGCATCGGCACGGTGGAGATGGAATCCGGTTTCGATCCCGCAGTGAAGGCGGAACTGGAAAAGCGCGGCTATCATGTCGTTGGCGGCAGCGGCAATTTCGGCGGCTACCAGGCGATCATGCGCGCCCCCAACGGCGTCTATTGGGGCGCCAGCGAAATGCGCAAGGACGGGGAAGTGATCGGTTATTGATCCGCAAGCATCATCCGCATAACCACGGTTTTCATATACGTTGCGGTCGCCAAGGATTGGAAACGGGGCCGGAGCGGCACGACCCGGCAGGAGATCGGCGATGACCGCTTTGGATTCAGGAGACCGGCCGCCGGATGCGGACGACCTGCAGCAACAGTTGCGGGCATCACTGGAACCGTACGAGAAAATACTTTGGGTGGGCTTTCCTCAACAAGGCATCGTCTTCACATCCCAGGATACATTTATGATCCCATTCAGCATTCTGTGGGGCGGCTTCGCGATCTTCTGGGAGGTATCGGTTTTCAGGTCGCATCGCGCCCCCGCCTTCTTCGTTCTGTGGGGCGTGCCCTTCGTTCTCGTCGGCCTGTACCTGATTTTCGGACGTTTCTTCGCCGATGCAAGGACCCGAGCGAGGACGATCTATGCTCTCACCGACCAACGTGTCGTGATCCTCGGAGGATTTTGGCGCCCGAGCCTGCGCTCGCTGGAACTGGCGGGGCTGAGCGAGATCAACCTGACGGAAAGGCAGGACGGCCGCGGTTCGATAACGTTCGGCCCGCTTTCGAATCTCGGCGCCGGCATGCGCGGTTGGCCCACGGGCAATCGAAACCAGAGCCCGTGCTTCGAAGGCATCCCGCAGGCGCGAAGCGTTCTGACCCAGATACGCGATGCACGGCGCAAACTCGCTGGCGATCCCAAAGCGTAGAAGTGCTGCGGGGAATTCAGCGCCGGGCCGTGGCGCCGAAACGGCGCTTTTCAATCCGGTGCGCCAAACACGCGCGCGAAAATCGTATCGACATGCTTGAAATGATAGTCGAGGTCGAACAGGGCTTCGAGTTCCTTCGCCGATAGTGCCTTCGACACATCGGCATCCGCCTTCAGCAGGTCGAGCAGCGCGCCTTCGCCGTTCCAGGCGCGCATCGCGTTGCGCTGGACCATGGAATAGGAATCCTCGCGGCCCACGCCTTTCTGGGTCAGGGCCAGCAGCACGCGCTGGCTGTGCACCAGGCCCTGCGTCCGATCCAGGTTTTCGCGCATGCGCGCCGGATAGACGATCAGCTTCTCGACGACGCCCGCCATGCGGTGAAGCGCGAAATCCAGCGTGATGGTGGCGTCGGGGCCGATATAGCGCTCGACCGAGGAATGGGAGATATCGCGCTCATGCCACAGCGCCACGTTCTCCAGCGCCGGCACCACATAGCCGCGCACCATGCGCGCCAGCCCGGTGACGTTTTCCGTCAACACGGGATTGCGCTTGTGCGGCATCGCCGACGAGCCCTTCTGGCCGGCGGAGAAAAATTCCTCCGCCTCCAGGACTTCAGTGCGCTGCAGGTGGCGAATCTCGGTGGCGAGCCGCTCCAGCGAGCTGGCGACCACGCCCAGCGCGGCGAAATAGGCGGCGTGGCGGTCGCGCGGGATGACCTGCGTCGAAACCGGTTCCACCGTCAGGCCCAGTTCCGCCGCGACATGTTCCTCGACCCGCGGATCGATATTGGCGAAGCTGCCGATGGCGCCGGAGATCGCGCAGGTGGCGATCTCTCCGCGCGCCGCGACGAGGCGCGATCGCGCGCGGGCGAATTCGGCATAAAAGCCCGCCAGCTTGACGCCGAAGGTCGTGGGCTCTGCATGGATGCCGTGGCTGCGGCCGATGGTCGGCGTCATCCTGTGTTCGAAGGCGCGCGTCTTCAGCGCCGCCAGCAGCAGATCGACATCGGCGATCAGGATATCGACGGCGCGCTTGAGCTGCACCGAAAGACAGGTATCCAGCACGTCCGACGAGGTCATGCCCTGGTGCACGAAACGCGCCTCTGGCCCGACGATCTCTGCCAGATGGGTCAGGAAGGCGATGACGTCGTGCTTGACTTCGCGCTCGATGGCGTCGATGCGCGCGACGTCGAAGGTCGCGTCGCGCCCCTTGTCCCAGATCGCGCGCGCGGCTTCCTGCGGGATCACGCCCAGCTCCGCCAGCGCATCGGCGGCATGGGCCTCGATCTCGAACCAGATGCGGAATTTGGTTTCCGGCGACCAGATCGCCGTCATCTCGGAGCGGGCATAGCGGGGAATCATGCGCTTGTCTTAGCACCTCGGCCCTGGTGACTTGAAGGCCCGTCTCCGCCGAACGGAACTGTCGTCAAAGTTTCTGATGACCGCAGTCCCGGGCGCCGATAAAGTACGGCCACGCAAAAGACAGAGAGCTCGAACATGCTGGCCGCTGGCAAAATATCGCGAAACGCTTTGGGCGGCCTTGCCCTGCTCTGCGGGCTTCTGCCCGGCGTCGCGGGGGCCGACGCATTCGCGCCGCCGAAGAAGAATGAGCAGGCGCAGCGCATCATCGCGGCCTTCAAGGATTGGTCCACGCGCTGGTCCGTGCCCCAGGGCAGCATCGCGATCATGGCGGGGTCGACGCTGCTCGGCTCTTACGGCCAGGGCGGCTATATGGCCAAGAAGACCGAGCCGGTGGCGAGCCTGTCGAAGGCGATCACGGCGGTGTGCGTCACCCAGCTGGTGGAATCCGGACAGCTGACCTTCCAGTCGCCGCTGGGCACGGTGCTCAAGGCCTATTTTCGCCGCAACCCGCCGCTCGACGTGCGCCTCAAGACGATCACGATCGGCGAGTTGCTGACCCACTCCAGCGGCATCACCTACGACCCTTCGCAGGGCAACAAGGGCGGCGCTATTGAGCAGCTGCCTCACAACAAGACGAACCTCGCCAAACAGGTCGGCATCACCTTCTCGCACAGCCTCGGCACCGCGCCGGGCAGCACCTACTACTACAACAACATGAATTACGCCGTTCTCGGATTCATCATCGAGACGCTGACCGGCCAAGCCTATGAGGACCATTGCGGCGCCTCGGTGCTTCAGCCGGTCGGCATCACCGATGCGCGGCTCAACCCGTCCTGGCGCGTGATGGCGTCGTGGGGCGGCTGGAAAATCTCCGCCGACGACTATACGCGCTTCCTCACCTATTACCTGCCGAGCCAGCAATTGCTGTCGATCCCGCCCGCGCAATGGCCGCAGTTCGACCTCGGCGGCGGCGCCTTTTACAGCCTGGGCACGCTGATGCGCACGGCAGGCTCGGGCTACAATTTCTGGCACACCGGAAGCTGGCAGTGGTCGCCGCCACTTTCCAGCTTCGGCAGCTATTTCGCGGTGCTGCAGGAGAATGTGCGCTACGCCGCCAATTTCTCGCCCACGGTCAGCGACGATGCGTTCAGCGATCTCGACGCCTCGCTCTACAACGCCGCGACCGCGACGCCTGCTGCCCATGGGCCCGCCGCCGCGCGCAAGGACCTGCTGCCGCACTGAGGGCTAGACTGGTGCGTCCTGCCGGGGAAAAGCCGGGAACGTCACGGCCTCGATCAGCGCGTGTGTTGCGGGCTCCTTCGGTACGCGCAACAGGTCGCGCATCACGCCGCGCTCGACCACGCGGCCGTCGTGAAACACCATCACCTCGTCGGCCAAAGCCTGCGCCACAGAAAGATCGCCGGTGATGACCAGGAACGCCGCCTGGTGCGCTAGGCGGAACGCGGCCAGCAGGTCACGCATCGTCGTCTGCGCCACGGCATCGAGCCCGTGCAAGGGCTCGTCGATCACGACGAGCACGGGCGCCGCGACGATGGCGCGCGCCACCTGCAGGCGGCGCTTGTCGAACGGCGCCAGCATCGCCACGGCGCGCCCGCCGTCCTGCGAGGCGAGCCCCACCCGCTTCAGCGCGGAATCGCGATAGCCCGCGATCATCTCGCGCGACAGGTCGAGCTGCGCCTTGAGCGGCTCCTCCACCGTGTCCCACAGCGTCATGCGCGGATCGAGCGCGTCGTCCGCGCCGCTGACGAAGGCGATGCTGCGGCGCAGCCGCGTCGCCATGCTGCGCGACAGCATGGTGAGATCGACCGCATCGAACAGGGTGCGGCCCGGTCGCCGGTCCAGTCCGAGCACGGCGCGCATCATGCCGCGCCGGCCCGAGCCCTCCTCGCCGACCAGCGCCAGCGACGCGCCGCGCCGCAATTCGAAGCTGATGCCGTCGCGCGACCGCGACCGCGCCTTGTCGCCGGGGCGCAGGATCAGGCCCTGGACCTGCAGCAGCGGCTCGCCGCGGGCCGTGGGGCGCGGCGCCTTGTCGGTGACCAGCCGCGGCAATGCCCGGAAGAACGATTGCGTGTATTCGTGCGTCTGGCCGCTCATCAGGTGCTCGGCAGTGCCTTCCTCGACCACGCGGCCGCGGCGCAGGACCAGCGCGCGGCCCCCGATGCGGGCGATGGTCTGCGGCCCGCGCGCGGCATAGAGGATTGCGAAGCCGAGCCGTGTCTGTTCGGCCAGCAGGGCCGCCGTCAGCACGCGCACCGCCGCCGGCGAGAGATCGGCGAAGGCATGATCGCAGAGCACCAGATCGGGCGTCTGCGCGCAGGCGGTCGCGAGCAATCCCCAGCCTGTCGCCACCATGTTCCGCTTTGCCGGCGGCTGGTCCAGCACCTCGATCGCCGGCGCACCGGGAAGACGCGCCAGCGCGGCGCGCAATTCCTCGCGCCCGGCGCCGGGCGGGCAACCGAGCTTGTGGGCAATGACCCGCGCGAGCTGCGGCGCCACGCCGGCATGCGGATTCAACGGCTGCGAGGCCGCCGCCGCAAGCCAGGCGACGCGGATCGGGATTTGCAGGTTTTGCGCGGCCTGCCGGGTCTCGCCCGCGCCGAAGCGGATCGTGCCGGAAAGCGCTTCGCCGCGTTCGCAAAGCCCGCCCAGCAGGCGCAGAACGGCCCCCTTGCCGCAATCCGCCTCCCCCAGCAGGACGACCGTTTCGCCCGCATTCAGCGTGAGCGAAAATCGCTCCAGCTCCGGCGACGGCGAACCGGGCCGCGCGACGCGGAGATCGTTGATTTCCAGCAGACGCCGACCGCCGTTCACGGCCGCGCGCCCTCGTCGGGCCCGGCGGCCAGCCTCGCCAGGAGGATCAGGATCAGAAGGCCCAGTGCCGGGAATACCGCCGTCCACCAGGCCTGCATGTCGGTGGCCGTCGCATCGGAGATCATCAGCCCCAGGTCGCGCTGCGGCGGCTCGGCACCGAAATGCAGAAAGCCGACCGTCGCAAGGACGATCGTCACCGTGACAAAGGCGCGCGCCGCGCTCGACACGAACCGGTCACGGAACTCGTAGGCCAGGTCGCGGCGCAGCAGGGTCGACGCGGAAACGCCCATGGCGCGGGCATATCCCGCATAGACCGAATTGCCGGCGGCGCCGGCACGGTCGAAGGCGTGCATGAAGGCCAAAGGCGCCACCGCCAATCCGGCGGCGATGCCTGCAAAGCCGCGCCCGATAAGCCCGAGCGCGAGAATGGCGAGCAGCAAGGCTGGAACCGCGGCCAGGACGCCGATCGCCCAGCGCAGAACCAGGCCCGCCGGCCGCGGCAGATGGGCGCTCATGAAGCCCAGCAAGCCGCCGGCCAGGATCGCCGGCGCCGCCGCCTCACAGGCCTGCGCGACGGTGACGCTCAGGCCGTGCAGCGTCTCGCTGAACATGTCGCGGCCGGCGAGATCGGTGCCGAAGGGAAAGCGCGCCGAGGGGGCTGAAAGCAACGGGCCGATATGCGTCGCACCGGCCGGCACGGGCGCCAGGAAATCGCTGAGCACGACCGCGACGGCGACCAGGCCCAGCCCCGACCAGCCGACGCAGACGAGAAACCTGCGCAGGAATGCTGCCGCAGCGGGCGGTGCGGAGACGGACACGATGCTCATCGCGCGGCAATCGTCTGCGCCCCGAGCCGGCCCGCGAAATCCGCCAGCAGCGCGGCGCCGGCGAACGCGAAAAGCACCAGCGCCGCTGCGTTCCAGTCCCGCAATGCCACCGAGGTCAGGAACAGATCGGCAAGACCCGGGCATTTGAAGATCCCTTCCGCGACGAGCGTCGCGGAGAGCAGCGCCAGCATCACGTCGCCCAGCCCCCGGAACGCTCCGGCGAAGACCAGCGGCGCGACATAGACGCGGTCGATCTCCGGGGCGGGAAGGCCGAGCTGGCGCAATCCGAGGCGGAACGGTGCATACTGGATTTCGGCCGCCGCGCGGCGCAGCGCCAGTTGCACCGCCGCCGCGCCCGCCAGGCCCACGGTCAGGGCTGCCAGAAGCAATGCCGTCGCGCCGCCCGCGGGCCGGTGAAACAGGCGCTGCGCGATCAAGGCGAGCGCCAGGCCGGCGCAAAACACCGGTGCCGCCGCGACGATCTGGATCAGCGGTGCCGCCGCCCGGCGCAGGGGACCGCCGCTCAGCAGAAGACCGAGCGGCACGCCGAACAGAAAGGCGATGACGGCGCCCAAAAGGACAAGCGCCAATGTCGTCGGACTGCGCGCCACCAATTCGTGCAGCACGTCCTGCCCGCCGGCGCCGGTTCCGAAATCCAGGCGGAGAAAGGCGAGAAGCCGGCCGGCCATCGCGGAGAGAAACGCCCGCCCCCCGCCTTGCCCGCCCGCCACCGACAGCGCCGAAATGCCGGCCGCCAGCAGCGCGGCGCCGAAAAGCCCAAGCGCAAACCGCCCGCCTTCCCAAAGGGCAAAACGCCACATGCCAACCGACCCCGCACACCCGCCACGGACTATACCAGTGTTGCGCAGGCGATGGGAAAGACGCGACGCGGCTAAAGCAGCCCGAGCGATTTGAAGCTGGCATGGCCGCTGCGGCCGACGACGAGGTGGTCGTGAACGGCGATATTGAGCGGCTTGGCGGCGGCGGCGATCTCGCGCGTCATCTCGATGTCGGCGCGGCTGGGCGTCGGATCGCCGCTCGGGTGGTTGTGCACCAGGATCAGCGCCGAGGCGCCGATCTCCAGGGCACGCTTGACGATCTCGCGCGGATAGACCGGCGTGTGGTCGATGGTGCCGGCGCTCTGCACCTCGTCGGCGATCAGCACGTTCTTGCGGTCGAGGAAAAGCACGCGGAACTCCTCGCGCACGCCGCGCGCCATCGCCGCCGCGCAGTAGTCGAGCAGGGCCGCCCAGGAACTGAGCGCCGGGCGGCCGATCAGCCTGGTCTTGGAGAGGCGCAGCGCCGCCGCTTCGATCACCTTCAGCTGCACGGCCACGGTCTCGCCGATGCCGTCGATCTCCAGCAGCCGCTCGCGCGGCGCGGCGATGACTTCGGCGAAGCTGCCGAAGCGGGCCAGCAGGTCCTTGGCCAGCGGCTTCACGTCGCGCCGCGGGATGGCGGCGAACAGCACCAGTTCCAGCAATTCGTAATCCGGCAGGGCGTCGACGCCGCCCGCCAGGAAGCGGTCGCGCAGGCGGTCGCGATGGCCGATATAGTGCGGCTCGGCCTGCGCCGCCTCGAACACCCGGCCGACCTCGCCGACGCCGTCAGGCGTAAGGCGGCTTGTCGAGGCCCTTGGGCGAACTGGTGAAGATTTCGACGCCACTCTCGGTCACACCCACGGAATGCTCGAACTGCGCGCTGAGCGAGCGGTCGCGCGTCACCGCCGTCCAGCCGTCGCTCAGCACCTTCACGCCATAGCCGCCCAGATTGATCATCGGCTCGATGGTGAAGAACATGCCGGGCTTCAGCGCGATGCCGTGCCCCGCCTTGCCGTAATGCACGATGTTGGGCAGCGCATGGAAGACGCGCCCCACGCCATGGCCGCAGAAATCGCGCACCACCGCGCAGCGCTCCTCGCCCTCTGCATAGGCCTGGATGGCGTGGCCGATGTCGCCGGTGGTGGCGCCGGGCTTCACCGCCGCGATGCCGCGCATCATGCATTCATAGGTGATGTCGACCAGCCGGCGCGCCTTCAGCTTGACGTCGCCGACCAGGTACATGCGGCTGGTGTCGCCATGCCAGCCGTCCACGATCACCGTCACGTCGATGTTGATGATGTCGCCGTCGCGCAGCGGCTTGTCGTTGGGAATGCCGTGGCAGACCACGTGATTGATCGAAGTGCAGAGCGTGTGGCGGTAGCCGCGATAGCACAGGCAGGCCGGAATCGCGCCGTGCGCGGTCACGTAATCATAGGCCAGCTTGTCTAGATGCGCCGTGGTCACGCCCGGCCTGACCTCCGGCACCAGCAGGTCGAGCACCTCGGCGGCCAGCCGCCCGGCGCGGCGCATGCCCTCGAAATCGTCCGCGCTGTGCAGCGCGATGGCGAAATGGGCGCGCTTGGCGGCCTCGAAAATCTCGGCTTCGGGCATGAAGGACATTTCTCGACGCTTTCTCCTCGCCGCTTGATGTAGGCGCTCGGGGTGTGTTTTCTAAGGCCCCATGATCGGACCGCGGACCTCACCAAAACCTTACACCCGGCGCGCCCCATGAGCCAGAGCGAAAGCGTGACGGCGGCGGTGCTGGTGATCGGCGACGAGATTCTCTCCGGCCGCACCCAGGATACCAACACCAATTATATCGCCAAATTCCTGGGCGCGCTGGGCATCGACCTGCGCGAGGCGCGCGTGGTGCCGGATGTCGAGGAGGAGATCGTGGCGGCGCTGAACGCGCTGCGCGCCCGCTTCACCTATGTCTTCACCACCGGCGGCATCGGCCCGACCCATGACGACATCACCGCCGACGCAGTGGCCAGGGCCTTCGGCGTCGGCATCGACTACCATCCCGAGGCGCTGGCGATGCTGGCGGCGCGTTTCGCCAACCCCGCCGATTTCAACGAGATGCGCAAGCGCATGGCGCGCATCCCGTTCACCGCCGCGCTGGTGAAGAACAGCGCTTCGGTGGCGCCCGGATTCCACATCGGCAACGTCTTCGTGATGGCGGGCGTGCCGATGATCATGCGCGCCATGCTGGAGGACATCGCGCCGACGCTGAAGCGCGGCGCCATCGTCCACAGCGCGACCGTGCAGGCGCGCATCGCCGAGGGCAGGATCGCGGCCGGCCTCGCCGCCATCCAGCGCGATTTCCCGGAACTGGCCATCGGCTCCTATCCCTTCTACCGCGAGGACGGCTTCGGCGTGCAGCTCGTGGCGCGCGGGCGCGACGCCGCGAAGGTGGAGACCGCCGCCGGGGCCATCGAAATGCTGGTGCGGGCGGAAGGCGCGGAGCCGACGCGCGTCTGAGCGCGCCGCTATTCCTCCAGCTTGAGTTCCCTGGCCTCCGCCGACAGGGCCGCCAGCACGTCGGATTTGCGCGCCATGGCGGCGCGGGCATCGGCGAGCGCCGTCGCGGCCTTGAGACGGTCGCCCAGCACCGCATAGGCGCGGATCAGCCGCTGCCAGCCTTCGGGATCGTTAGGGTTCTGCTTCAGCCGCGCCGCCAGCCCCGCCACCATCGCGGCGATGTCCGGTGCGGCGCCCGACGCAGCGCTCAGCGCGGCGATACGGTCGACCAGTTCCTGGCGATAGGGCGCATTCGCCGGCGCCTCATCGACCAGGCTCTGCCAGAGGCCGATCGCCCTGGCGTTCTGGCCCCTTGCGGCGAAGGCGAAGCCCAGGAAATAGCGCGCCGCCTGGTCCCTGGGATCGATGGCGAGCGCCTGCCCGAACGCCGCCTCGGCCTGCGGCGGCACCGCATTGCCCGCGGCATGCACCAGCGCCTCGCCATAGGCCGAGTAAAGCTCGGCGCCCGGCGGCGTGCGCGAAACGCGGATGGCGCGCTCGAACGCCTTGGCGGCCTCGTCGTCGTCGCCGACCGTCAGATAGGCCCGGCCCAGCATGGTCCAGCCGCGCGCGTCGCCGGGCGCCTTGTGCATGTGCCTCGCCAGGAGCGCGATGACGCCGTTCATCTCCCGCGTGTCGGTGCCCTGGAGCGTGCGCACCGCCAGGGCGGGGCGGCCGATCGCGAGATAGGTGCCGGCGCCGATGCCGATGACGAACAGCGCCACGGCGCCGGCCAGCAGCGCGCGGGCACCTCCGCCCATGCCGCGCAGGACCGGCCACACGGCAAAGGCCGCCGCAGCCAGGACGACGCAGGCGAAGATCACGAACAGGAGGATGCTCACGTCTTCGTCACCCTGTGCTTGCCGCGCGTCAGTGCCACGATCATGCCGCGGATGGTCTGCACCTCCTGATAGGTCAGCCGCGCGCGATGCAGCGTGGCGCGGATGGCACGGATCATCGGCGGCTGCTTGTCGGGCGGAAAGAGGAAGCCGCTGGCAAGGAGTTCGCGCTCCAGATGCTCGAAGAGCTGGAACAATTCCTCGCGCGTCGGCCTGCGCTGGAACGGCGGATGCTCGATCCGCGCGGGCGGGGTGTCGTCGCCCAGTCGGAACCATTCATAGCCGGTCAGCAGCACGGCCTGCCCCAGATTGATCGAGGCGAAGCCGGCCGTCGGGATGGTGATGACCGCGTCGGCCAGCGAAATCTCGTCATTGTCGAGGCCGGCGCGCTCGTTGCCGAACAGGATGCCGGTCTTCTCGCCCTGTGCCGCCGCATCGTGCAGCCGCAACGCCGCCTCGGCCGGGGTCAGCACCAGCTTGGTGACGCCGCGCTCGCGCGCCGAGGTGGCGTAGACCAGATGGAGGTCGCCGAGCGCCGCCTTCAGATCGCCGAACCGTCGCGCTGTTTCCAGCACGTCGGCGGCGCCCACCGCCATCGCCTCCGCCTTCGGGTTGGGCCAGCCCGCGCGCGGGTTGACCAGCCGAAGATCGGACAGGCCGAAATTCTTCATCGCCCGCGCCGCAGCGCCGATGTTCTCGCCGATCTGCGGGTGGGATAGGATGATGGCGGGCGCCGTCATCGGCGCCGGTCAGCGTTCCAGCTTCACGAACACCGGGCCGTCGGCGCCGAATTTCAGCACGCCGCCGACCGTGTTGAGGTCGATGATGATCGCGGTTCCCTTGCGCTCGGGATCGGAGTTTCGCTCGCGCTCCGGCGAGTTCTCGAACACCTTGGCGCGTTCCGGCTCGTCGGTGGCAATGCGCGCCTCGCCCTGGAACTGCAGCAGCGGCGTGGTGGCCGAGCGGTACATCAGCGCGACCTTGGGATTGTGGCGGATCGCCGCCAGCGTGCCGCCCTCGGCGTTGCGGACCCACAGGCCGAGCTGGTCGTCGCTGTAGACCTGGGCGCTGCCGCGGAAGGACAGCAGGGGCTGGCCGGTATCATCGACCGCCGCCAGCAGCATTGGATTGCCGCTGTCGAGGGCGTTGTTGACCAGTTCCTTGATTTCGGGCGTCAGGACGAGGGGCATGGCGGAACCTTTCAGGCGTCGGTGGATACGGGAGGGCACACCTAGCATATCCGCGGCCCTGTGCCTGCCTCAATCGGGCGCTTTGACCTTCCGTTTGGCGCTCGCTATAGCCTCGGCGGCGCAGATTTCGGAAGGCTCACATGGACAAGATCACGGTCGCCAACCCAGTCGTCGAGCTCGACGGCGACGAGATGACCCGCATCATCTGGGATCTCATCAAGCAGAAGCTGATCCTGCCCTATCTGGACATCAAGCTCGAATATTACGACCTCTCGGTCGAGCACCGCGACGCCACCGACGACCAGGTCACCGTCGACGCGGCGCATGCGATCCAGAAGCACGGCGTCGGCGTCAAATGCGCCACCATCACGCCGGATGAGGCGCGCGTCACCGAGTTCGGCCTCAAGAAAATGTGGAAATCGCCCAACGGCACGATCCGCAACATCCTGGGCGGCGTGATCTTCCGCGAGCCGATCATCTGCAGGAACGTGCCGCGCCTGGTGCCCGGCTGGACGCAGCCCATCGTGATCGGCCGCCACGCCTTTGCCGACCAGTACAAGGCGACGGATTTCCGCGTCCCCGGTCCCGGCACGCTGACGATCAAATTCGTCGGCGCCGACGGAAAAGTGATCGAGCACGAAGTGTTCGACTTCCCCGGCGGCGGCGTCGCCATGGCGATGTACAATCTCGACGATTCGATCCGCGATTTCGCCCGCGCCTCGATGAATTACAGCCTGATCCGCAAATGGCCGCTCTATCTCTCCACCAAGAACACGATCCTGAAAGCCTATGACGGGCGCTTCAAGGACCTGTTCCAGCAGATCTTCGACGCCGAGTTCGCCGCCAGCTTCAAGGAGGCCGGCATCACCTATGAGCACCGGCTGATCGACGACATGGTGGCGGCGGCGCTCAAATGGAGCGGCGGCTATGTCTGGGCCTGCAAGAATTACGACGGCGACGTGCAGTCCGACACGGTGGCGCAGGGCTTCGGCTCGCTGGGCCTGATGACCAGCGTGCTGAGGACGCCGGACGGCAAGACGGTGGACGCCGAGGCCGCCGACGGCACCGTCCCCCGCC
>JAATGL010000234.1 GCA_015654705.1 Alphaproteobacteria bacterium
GTGATGTTCTCGATCATCACGATGGCGTCGTCGACCACGAAGCCGGCGGCGATGGTCATCGCCATCAGGGACAGATTGTTGAGCGAATAGCCGAGCAGGTACATCGCGGCGAAGGTGCCGACGATCGACAGCGGCACCGACAGGCTGGGGATGAAGGTCGCCGGGATGTTGCGCAGGAACAGGTAGATCACCAGAACGACCAGCACGATGGCGAGGCCGAGCTCGAACTCGACGTCGGACACCGAGGCGCGGATGGTGGTGGTGCGGTCGGTCAGCACCGTCACGTCCAGCCCGGCGGGCAGCCCCGCCGTGATCTGCGGCAGCATCGCCTTGATCGCATCGACCACCCCGATCACATTGGCGCCGGGCTGGCGCTGCACGTTGAGCAGGATCGCCGGCGTCTTGTTCATCCAGGACAGCAGCTGGACGTTCTCCGCGCTCTGCACCACCTGCGCGACGTCGGACAGGTGCACCGGCGCGCCGTTCTTGTAGGCGACGACGATGGCGCGGTAGTCGTCGATGCTCTGCAGCTGGTCGTTGGAATTGATCGTGTAGGAGCGCGAGGCGCCGTCGAAATTGCCCTTGGGCGCGTTGGAATTGGCGTTGCCGATCGTGGTCCGCAGATCGTCGATGTTGAGTCCGTAGGCGGCCAGCGCCTGCAGATTGGCCTTGACGCGGATGGCGGGCCGCTGGCCGCCATTGATGCTGACCAGGCCGACGCCGGGAAGCTGCGAGATCTTCTGGCCGATGCGCGTGTCGGCCAGATCCTCCACCTGCGTCAGCGGCATCGATTTGGAGCTGATCGCAAGCGTGAGGATCGGCGCGTCCGCCGGATTGACCTTGGCGTAGATCGGCGGCGCCGGCAGGCTCTGCGGCAGCAGGTTGCCGGCCGCGTTGATCGCCGCCTGGACCTGCTGCTCGGCGATGTCGAGGCTGAGGCTCAGGTCGAATTGCAGCGTCACCACCGAGGCGCCGGCCGAGCTGACCGACGACATCTGGTTCAGCCCCGGCATCTGGCCGAACTGGCGTTCGAGCGGCGCCGTGACCGTGGTGGTCATCACGTCGGGACTGGCGCCGGGCAGGAAGGTCTGGACCTGGATCGTCGGGTAATCGACCTCGGGCAGCGCCGACAGCGGCAGATAGAGATAGCCCATCAGCCCCACCAGCATGATGGCGATCATCAGCAGCGACGTCGCAACCGGACGCTGGATAAAGGGGGCGGAAGGATTCATGGGCCTGTCGCTCGGACGTGACCGGAATTGGTCAAACTACCAATCCGTCACGGCCGCTCCTGACCCGGCCGCGACGAAGAAAACAACGGCGGCATCCGCGTCATGGACCGCCGCCGCCGGAACCGCCGCCGCGGCGCATCTTCTTCAGCGCGGCCTGGCAGGGAGCGCTGAAATCGTCGCGGTGCTCGCGCATGCACTGGAAGCGCTCGAAGCCTTCGGCGCTGGCGCAATATTTCTGGATATCCGCACCGCAGACCTTGGCCAGCGCGGCGCGGCGGGCGGCGCGCGCGTCGCCGGAGGCGGCACCCGCCGTCACGGGAGGCTGGACCGTCGAGATCTTGCCGCCCTTCGGAATGGTCACCTCGGCCCCGTCGCGCAGGCGGTCGGCGCCGTCGGTGACCACGGTCTCGCCCGGATTGAGGCCCTTCAGGATGGCGACATGGTCGCCGTCCTGCGGCCCCAGCGTCACCGTGCGCATCGCCACCGTCTTGTCGCTCTGCACGACATAGACGAAGGCGCCCTGCGCGCCGCGCTCGATCGCGGAGGCCGGCACATAGGTCTGGCCGTGCAGCGTGTTGACCAGCAGCCGCACATTGACGAACTGGTTGGGAAATAACTCGTTCGCCTGGTTGTCGAACATGGCGCGCAGCTTGACGGTGCCGGTCGTCGTGTCGATCTGGTTGTCGACGGTGGCGAGGGTGCCGGTGGCCAGCTTGACGCTCTGGCCGCGGTCATAGGCTGCGACACTGAGCGTGGCGCCGGCATGCACCTGCGCCATCACGGCGTCGATATTGTCTTCCGGCAGCGCGAACAGCACCGAGATCGGCTGCAATTGCGTCACCACCACGATACCGTTGGTCTGGCCGGCCTGGACCAGATTGCCGACATCGACCTGGCGCAGGCCGACGCGGCCGGCGACCGGCGAAGTGATCCGCGTATAGGCCAGATTGATGGCGGCGGCCTCGACATTGGCGGCATCGGATTTGACCGTCGCCTCGGTCTCGCGCACCAGCGCGGCCTGGGTCGCCAGCACCTGGTCGGACACCGCCTTGGTGGCGTAGAGCGCCTGGTCGCGCTTGAGGTCGACCTGGGCGTTGGCCAGCGTAGCGCGGTCATGCTCCAGCACGCCACGCGCCTGATCCAGCGCGGCGCGGAAAGGCCGCGGATCGATCTCGGCCAGCAGGTCGCCGGCCTTCACCATCTGGCCTTCCTGAAAGGCGAAACGCAGGATCTGGCCGCCGACCTGTGGCCTGACCGTGACGGTGGCCAACGGCGTCACCGTGCCCAGCGCGTTCAGCGTGATGGCGATATCGCCCCTTGCGGCATTGGTTACGCCGACCGGCGAGGGGCCGCCGAAGCCGCCGCGGGCGTTGCGCTCAGTCTGCTGGCTAGGCTGGATCGCCCAGAGCAGTAGCGCGAGCAGCACCAGGCCCAGCAGCACCCAGAGCGTGCGCGCGCCGCCGGGGACATGCGTGGCGCTCCACCGCGTCGCGCGGCCGGTATAGGCGCCGGCCTGGGCCAGCGCCGGGCGGGCGCGGCCGCGGGCATGTTCGAGCGCCGCCTCGAACCAGTTCTTTTCGGTGCCTTGGCTGCTCATATCCGTTCCCGCCGGCCGGCCGCGGCCGCACCTATCCTAACGTGTCACGTCCCCGCGCGGACGCAAGTCCGCGTCAGTAGCAAAACGCAAGCGCGGAAATATGTCGGAATTGTCGCGGCCGCCGCGCCTCACACCGATTTAATGCCTGCAACGCAACGGAAATTCCGTGCGTCAGGGCGCTCCGTCCGCTGCCGGCGCCGCCGGCGAACTGACGGCCTTCTGATGCGCCAGTTCGACCATTGCGGTGTGCGCTTCCGCGAAACCCTTCAACGGCACGCTGAGGTCGATCGGCTTGCCGTGGAACTGGACGATGCGGACCTTCATCGTCGACTGGCTCTTCAGCGCGTCGACCACGGCATTGCCCTGCGGCACCACGATGTAGCAGCCGATGCGGTCGCAATGGTGATAGCGCCAAGTGTCCGAGGTGTAGCCGTCGGAGACGATCTTGCCGCCCTTGGCCAGATCGACGCCCAGGGGAACGATGAACTGAAGCAGATGGACGTCCTGCGACGGCACATAGACGATGGAGATGCTGACCGCGAGCTGGCCGCCCTTCTTGAAGGCGATGGCCTCCCACATGTCGCAAGGCGCCGGCGAGTTGACCGGATAGCAGCGCACGTCCCAGCCGCCGAACGTCTTCATCACGTTCGGTGTGACCGGCTTTTGCGGTCCCTGCTGCTGCTGGCCGCCGGGCGGAGCGTCCTGTGCGACGGCGGCGGACGCGGCGAGGGCAAGCACGGCGCCGGCGATCCAGCGCATCACGGGCGAACGATACATCGATTTCATGACCACAATCTCCGCCACCAGGAATGGCGCTTGGCTTCGGTATCTTGGAGGGCCTTGCTGGCGTCGCCGTAACCCTGCACCGAGATCGGCAGGTTGACGGTCCGCCCGTTCTGGGCGGTGACGACAAGGCCCATGGTCTGGGCGCCGCCCATCGAGGCGCGCAGCTTGTCGTCCACCGGGACCATAGCGACGCAGCCCGCCGCGACGCAGGTCATGTAGGGATAGGTCTGGGTGCTGGCGCCGAACTGCAATCCGACGCCGGGCGGGATCAGCACGGTCAGCGGCACAGTCACGACCATCACCACATCGCCGTTCTTGTCGGCCTGGCGGCCGATGGCGAGCTGGGCGAGCCGGGTGCCGGAGCGCGGATCGGCGACATCGGTCGCGAGTTGGCAGGAGGCCTTCTGGTCCTTGTCCGCCGGACAGGCGAGCCGCCAATCCTGATAGAAGGCGATGCGCGGAACGCCGACGTTGTCATGCGCGCCGCGGCCGATCCAGCCCACCGCAAGGCCCACGATAAGGACGCCGAGCGCGATGGCGCCGCGCGTCAGCCAATGTCTCGTCTGATCCGTCATGAGGGTTCGTTTCGTTTCGATGGTGAAAGTCGGCGTAACGCCCGACGGGAGGGCTGGCGGGCGCAAACGCCTATCCCATCTGCCGCCGGAAGCACAATGAAATTATTTGCAGAAAGGTTACCGCGCCCCGTCCGCCGATCCCGCGCACCGGAAAGGATCGGCAAAATTCAATATTATCAGCGTCCTAACGCACGATCACCAGACCGAGCGGAATGCCGCGCGCGCCAGCCAGCGACGCCAGCGCCGGCGCGGCCGCGGCCTGGCGAAAGGTCTGGGCGCGTCCGACGACCAGGATCGCGTCGCAAAGCGGCGCCAACGCCCGCGCGTCCTGGCCGCCGGCCAGCGCCGGCGCGTCGAGGATCACCACATCGCAACTACGCCGCAGATGGGCGACCAGTTCGGCCATCTTGGCGGAGGCCAGCACGGCGCCGGTGTTGCGCGGCGGCCGGGCGCAGGACAGCACCAGCGCCGGCGAGCGCGGATCGCGGCAGAACGAGCGGCTGAGCTGCGCGGTGCCGCTCAGCAGTTCGACCAGCCCGAAGCGCAGCGGACCGATCCCCATGGCCCGTGCGGCGGAGGGACGGTCGAGGTCGCCGTCGAGCACGGCGACGCGCAGCCGCGCGCGCGCCGCCATGCGCGCCAGCGAGACGGCGATGGCGGTCTTGGCCGGCCCGCCTTCGGACGCGGTGACCAGGATGACCTTGGCGCCGGGGCCGCGCACCGACGCCATCACCCGCTGCAGCAATGTGGCCGTGGCATGCGCGAAGGCCGATCCCGGCCAGTCGATCGCCGCGTCGGGCGCGCGCGGATCGAAGGCGCCGTCGATCTCCGCCAGCACCGGTGGCGGACGAAACAGCGGCGCCGAACGCAACGTCCTGACCGGGCCCACCGGCACCGGAACCGGCGCCGCGAAGCGCTCCGCCAGCAACGCCGCCAGAAGGCCCAGCAGCAGCCCGGCCGGAATCGAGGCGCCCAGGATCAGCATGCGCTTGGGCGAACTCGGCACCACCGGAACCGGCGCGCGCGAAATCACGCTGGCATCGGGATTCTGGATGACGTCCTGGTCCTGCGTCTCGCGCAGCCGGGTGACGAACGCCTCATACATCGTGCGTGTCGATTGCGCATTGGCTTCGAGCGCTTTCAGCCGGACGCGCGTGAGGTTCTGCCCCGAAGCCTGCTTCTCGGCCTGGTTCAGGCTCGCCTGCAGCGACGCGACCTGGGCGCGGCCGACCGCCACGTCGTTGGAGATCGAACCGGCCAGGCGGTTCACCTCCTGCGTGATCTTGTCCTGCAGGTCGCGCTTCTGCGTTTCCATCGCTTCGAGCTTGGGATGGCGCGGGCCGTAGCGTGTCGAAAGCTCGGATTCCTGGCTGATCAGCGTCGCCTGCTGGGTGCGCAGCTGCACGATCAGCGGCGAGGCCAGGATCTGCGAAATGTCCGCCCTGTCGCCGGCCTTGGCCAGCGCCGCCACGCGATCGTTGGTCGCCTGCTTCTCGGCCAAATCAGCGCGCGCCAGCACCAGCTGGTTGGAGATGGCGTTGATCTGCTGATCGGCGAAGGAGGTGCCGTCGGCCGTTTCGTTGAGATTGTTTTCCGCCTTGTAGCGCTGCACGGCCGCTTCGTCGGCCTGGTCCTGCTGCGCCAGCTGCCGCGTGCGCTCCAGCAGCCATTGCGTGGTGCGCTGTCCGACCTCGCGCTTGGCGTTCAGCTGGTCGGAGACATAGGTGTCGACCAGCGTGTTGGCGATCAGCGCCGCTTTGGCCGGGTCGCGCGCGGTGAAGGTCACCGTCAGCGTGGTCGAGAGGCCCTGCGTCTCCACCGTGAGGCCTTTGAGGAAGGCGTCGATGATCTTGTCGCGCGCCGCATCCGGATCGTCCCGGTCCGCGCCCGCCAGCCAGTTGCGCGGATCGAGCGCCTTGGTCAGCACCTCGAGGGCGCCCGGCTTGAGCGCATGGTTGAACTCTGGGTCGTCATAGAGTTGCAGCTTGCCGATGACGCCCAGCGCCAGGTCGCGCGAGGTCAGGATCTGAATCTGGTTCTGCAGCGAGGACGGATCGGTCGGCAGCTGGGAAAGCACCGAGGAAAGATCGGCGACGTTGTTCTTGCGCGGGTCGAGCATCACGCTGGCCGAGGTCGAATAGAGCGTGGGCAGCAGCACCAGCACCACCAGCGTCAGCGCCACCGTCGCGATGGCGACGGTGCGGATCAGCGACTGCCGCTCGCGCACCACGCGCACCAGGTCTCCGACCTGGAAATTCGCGGGCGCGGCCGGCGACGCGGCGGTGGAAGCAGCGGAAGACATGGAGCTACGTGGTGCCCTCGGCCTCGGGTCGGCGGGAGCCAGTCTCCAGCGCGTTTGGGTCAATTTAACGCTCCAGCGGCTGACGAATAGTTAATGGCGGGAAACTGAACCCGCGCGCCGAATGATCCAAAGGGGGACAACTCAGACAGACCGGCCCGCGCCCAGCCGCGCGATGGCACCGTCGGCGACCTTTCGATAGGCCCGGTCGGAGAGGAAAATCTGCAGGAAGATGATGGCTGCCAGGCCGGGCCGGTAACAGCCGCGCCGCAGCGCACCCAGATAGAGCCGCAGCGCCGCCATCCGGTCGGTCGTCGCGACATGCTTGGCAACCGCCCAGCCCAGGCAACCATGATAGGCGCGGGACGGAATGAGCGGCCGGATCTGTTCCAGCCAGGGGACCAGCCGCGCCCCCTTGCGGCCCGAGGAGATGCGGCGCGGATCGGGGATGTCCATCCAGATCGCGCCCGGCATATCGGCCATCGCGAAGCGGTTGCCGTCCAGGAACAGCCGGATGGCGAAATCGCTATCCTCGGCGGTGCGGATGGTCTCATTGTAGCGCACCCGCCGCGCCGTCTCGGTCGCCACCGTGATCGTGATCGTCGGCACGAAGCCGCGGTCGCAGAGCAGATAGGCCGCCATGTGCTCGCCGGCCGCGATGGCGCGCGGCGGCTTGAGGAAGGTGCGCCCGCCGCCGCGATCGACGATCATGCGCGCATAGCCGACCGTGCCGCGCGTCCCCTCCAGCAGGTCGCGCATGGTCTGCAGATGCGCCGGCAGGTAGCGGTCGTCGGAATCGAGGAAGGCGACGAAGGTGCCGCGCGCCAGATCGATTCCGGCATTGCGCGCCGCGCCGCCGCCGCGATTGTCCTGCGCGTGAAAGCGCAGCCGGGGATCGCCGAACGCCTCCACCACGCGCCGCGGATCGTCGCGCGATCCGTCATCGACGACGACGATCTCGAAATCCTGGCAGCTCTGGGCCAGCACCGAGCGGATCGCCGCGCCCAGCATGTCGGCGCGGTTGTAGACCGGGATGATGACGGAGAAGAACGGGTTCATGGCAGCTGCCGGGCCGGCGGCGCGCGCAGCATCGCCAGCATCAGCAGGAATGCGACCCAGGCCGGGCCGTCGCTCTCGAGAAAATCCGATTCCATGAAATTGTGCAGCAGCAGGAAGACGAACAGCGTGAACAGCATCGCGCGCAGGTTCGGATCGCCGTCGTCCAGCCGCCAGAAGCGCCACGCCGGAACCGCGATCAGGCCGATCAGCGCGAAGGCGAATCCGATCCCGCCGATCGTCACCAGAAGCTGCAGATAGCCGTTGTGGCCATGCGCCACCGTCTCCACCCAGGCGGCGCCGACATAATTGTGCAGCGGCGAGAGATTGCCGGTGTCGGCGAAGGTCCCGAAGCCCGAGCCCAGCAGGGGATGGTCGCGCACGAAGGCGATCTCGGCCTGCCAGATCGCGCCGCGCCCGGTGAATTCCGCCGGATCTTCCAGCGCGCGCGCGATCATTTCCGAATTGAGGAAGACGTACGCCACCGCCACCAGCAGGAAAAGCCCGGTCGCGACCGCCGCGATCATGCGGTCGATGTTGCTGCGCCAGGCGAAGCGGTAGACCAGGCCGAAGAGCAGCGCGACCAGCAGAAGTCCCAGAGACGATTTCGACCGCGTCATCACGGTGAAGCCGATGGCGGCGAGACAAAGCGCAATGTCGAGCCAGCGCCGCGTGCGCAGCGCCGAGAAGAAGAACACGATCGCCGATAGCGCGGCGACCGCACCCGCGATGTTCTTGTGGAAATAGAGGCCGCGCCAATCGCCGACCAGCCTGGAATCCTGCTCGCCCGGCAGATGCACCGCCTGGTGGATCAGCGGAATCGACAGCCAGTCGACGACCAGCACGGCGGCCAATACGAACCACCAGATGCGAAAGGCGCGCTCGGTCCCGATCGTATCGACGCAGAGGAGAACCGAAAGCACGACGACGATCTCCAGCGCCGCGCGGCGCAGCGCCACGTCCGGTTCCGCCGCCCAATACGCGCTCGCCAAGCACCAGGCCAGCAGCGCCACGAGCATCGGCGGCACCGCCATGACGACGCCCAGCCCGCGGTTCCACAACGCATCCCCCACAATGATCGCGAAGACCAGCAGATAGCAGGCCTGGCGCATCGCATCGCCGGCGCCGCTGCTGCTGGCGCCGGGCGCCAGTGCGGCGACGTTGCGCAGCGCAAAGGGCGAAAGGCCGACAAAGGCCAGCAGCAGCAGCGCCAGAAAGGCGCCCTCCATGATCCAGGGCTCGATGCGCAGCCGCGGCGTTGCGAACCCAGTGCTCAGCGCTTCATCCACCATGGGTCACGGCATATTCGTCATAGTAGCGGCCGCGCATCGCCGCGATCTTTCCCGCCGCCCGAAACAACTTGCGCAAGGCGTCCACCGCGCGGTTCGAGACGACGCCGAGGACGACGAACAGGAACGGGAACAGCAACAGCGCGGCGACGATCTTGGAGACCTCGCGCGCGCGGGCGGCGCGCGTCTGGCGGTGCTTGAGGAACACGCGCATGTCGGAATTGCCGACGCGATAGGCGCGCGACAGCGCCCATTTCAGATTGGCGCGCGAGGCCGGCACCCAGGCATGCGCGATGGCCTCGTCGCACCAGGCGAAGCGGCGGCCCTGGCGGCGCAGGCGCTCGAAGAAATCGCGATCCTCGCCGCCGCTGAGCGCGAAGGCGGGATCGAAGCAGGGCCGGGCCAACCCCTCGAAACAGGCGCGGCGGACCAAGATGTTGCCGGAGCCTTCGATCATCGCGACCGGACCCGTCGCCGCGCGCAGCGGCGCGACGCCGTCGCAGCGCGCCGCCCAGGCGCCGGGCGCGCTTTCGAACTCGCGCAGGATGGCGCCATGCAGCGCGTCGGCGCCGGTCTGCCGCTGCACCTCGAGGAACGCCGCCAGCCAGTACGGATCGGGCCATTCGTCGTCGTCCAGCATGGCGATGAAGTCGCAGGCGAGGTCCAGCGCGCGCTCGACCAGCGCATTGCGCGCCTGCGCGATGCCGCGCTCCGGCGCCACGAAGGCGTCGAGCGGCCAGCGATAGCCCTGCGCGCGCCGGCTTTCACAGACCTCAAGGCCCTCGCGGCGCTCACCGTCATTGTCGGCCACCAGCACGGTGACGGCGGCATCCGTCTCCAGTTTCTCCAGCGCCGCCAGAAGCCGCGTCAGGCTTTGCGGCCGCCGGAAGGTGGGGATCGCGACGACGATCTCAGGCATGGGCCTGCTTCCACGAGCGCATCAGCGACACCACGCCCAGCATCATCACCAGCTCGCCGGCCAGGATGCCGCCAAGCGACACGACCGGCCCGAACAGCAGCAGGAGCAGCAGCGTGCCCGCCAGCGAGGTGAAGCTGGATTTCATCCCAATCCGCGCCAGTGCGTTAAATTCGCCCGCGGCCTGCAGGAACACGGCTTCGGGCGTGCGCACCGCGCGCATCGCCACGATCAGTCCCCAGATCGCCACCACGGCCAGCACCGCGTTGGTATCGAAACCCTTGCGGATCAGAAGCTGCGGATACCAGGTCAGGATCGCGGCCGAGAGCGCCGCGGTGCCGAGCCAGACCGCACCGGCGGCGCAGCGGAACTCTCTGACTGAACGGTGTGCGCTCTTGCTGTCGCCGTTCGCGATGAAGCGGGCCATGGCCGCACGCTCGCGGTCCGGCAGGGCCTGCAGCACCAGGAACACCGGCCGCATCAGGAGGCTTCCCAGCGCCAGGAGCGCGAAGGCCTTGGGGCCGCAGATGAAAGTGACGAAATAGGCGTGCGCATTGGCCGTCATCTCCGACAGCACCACGCCCATCAGCGACCAGCGCGTCACGTCGCGCCAGATCGGCCCGTAGGCGGCGAAGCTGCCCTGGCGGCTGAGACGCAACTGATCGCGCAGGAAGGCCCAGCCGAAGGCGGGAAGGCTCAGCACCGAACAGGCCAGCAGCACCGCGCTGGCGCTGAGCAGCGTCAGATGCCCGCTCGCGATCAGCAAAGCCAGACCGGCAAGCAGCGACACGCAATAGACAAGGTCGGATGCCGCCGCCCGGCGCGGGTGGTTGGCGATATAGGCGTTGAAGCGCGAGAACCAGCGCAACGCCATCACCGCGCCATAACCGCCCAGCACCAGCGCCGGCGCCCATCCGGCATGGCTGATCCACATCGACAGTGCAGTCACCAGCCCGGCGCCCAGGCAGAAGACGCGGTTCACCTTGCGGAATGCCGCCAGGCGATCCTCGGCCAGGATCTCCGATTTGCCGATCGCGCTGACCAGCGGCGCGCCGAGCAGGCCGGAGGAGACACTGAGGCAGAACGGCACGACCACCAGGAGGAACGAGAACAGCCCGAAATCGGCCGGTGACAGCCGGTGCAGGAAAATCAGCGAGGCGGCGAAATGGGCGCCGGAGATCGCGATCGGCCCGATGGCCGAAAGGCTGTAGCGGCCGGCCAGATGGACCAGCCGCGCGCGCCTGACCGCGCCGCGGCCGGGCTGGGCGAAATTGGCTCTGGGAAGGGCAGTTCCCGCCATAGACATACCTGATGTGCAAGTTCGATCCGCGCATCAGGACACAAAGCAAGTTACGGGCCGGTTTACTGGACGGCCTTCCACACCGTGCGGGTCAAAAGCAGGAAAAGCGCCAGCGGATTGGTCACCGCATAGCGCCAGAACAGCCGTTTGGGCTCGCGCCACACCCGGTGCAGCCATTCGAGCCCCACCCGCTGCATCCACACGGGCGCCCGGACATAGGCGCCGGCGGCGAAATTTAAGCAGCCGCCGCAGGTCACGATCCAGCCGGCCCGCAGGCGATGCCGGTTGCGCAGGCAGAACTCATATTCCAGCGGAAGGCCGAGCCCCACCCACAGCACATCGGCGCCGGAGCGGTTGATCGTCTCGCAGATCGCCGCTTCCTCGCCGGGCCGGAAATAGCCGTGTCGGCGGCCGGCGATCTGCAGGCTGGGATAGGTCTTGTGCAGCTCGGCGGCGCAGGCGGCATTGATCTCCTCCGATGCGCCGAGCAGGAAGAATTTGAGGCCGTGCTGGCAGGCGGCGCGTGCCGCGTCGTGCAGGAAATCCGTCGTCGCGCTGCGTTCGGGGATCGGCGCGCTCGTCAGCAGCTTTGAGGCGAAGACGACCGGCGCGCCGTCCGCGTGGATCAGGTCGGCCGACTGGAACGTCTTACGAAAGGCCGGATCGGTTCCCGCCTTCGCCACCGCGTGGCCGTTGGCGGCGAACACCAGCTTGGGGACGCGCTTGCCGCCCCGCGCGGCCAGGCAGTCGCCGACCATCAGATGCTCCAGCTGGCGGCGCGAGACGCAGGCCGTCTCCACCCCGCCGACCACGACGCTGGCGAATACCCTGTCTGCGGATCGGCGTTCCACCCGGGATGCGGAAAGAGCCATGATCGGCGCCATCAATAGGCATTCCTGCGGCGCAGGATTTCGAGCGGCGTGCGCAGCAGGATCGCCAGGTCGAGCGCGATCGAGGCATGGCGCGCGTACCACAAATCGTGCTCGACGCGGCGGCGCATCAGGTCGAGCGTCGGCGTGCCGCCGCGCAGGCCGTTGATCTGCGCCCAGCCCGTGATGCCGGGCTTCACGCTCTGGCGCTGTTCGTATTGCGCGATGAGGGCGGTGTAGAGCGCATCATGCGCCGTCGCGTGGGGCCTCGGACCGACCAGCGACATTTCGCCCGCGATCACGTTCACCAGTTGCGGCAATTCGTCGAGGCTGGTGGCGCGCAGGAACGCGCCGGCGCGGGTGATGCGCTTGTCGTTGCGCGCGGCCTGGACGACGCACTCGCCGTTCTCGATGACGCTCATCGTGCGGAATTTGAGAATGCCGAATGGCTGCCCGCCGCGCCCCAGCCGCGTCTGGCGGAACAGCACGGGACCGGCGGAATCGAGGCGGATGACGAGCCCGATGATCAGCAGTAGCGGCGCTGTCAGGATCAGCGCCGGAACCGCGATCACAAGATCGAGAGCACGCTTCAGACGTGCGTAGGCCCGGTCCCCGCGCGCCGGTGCGTGGACGGGGGCCAGTGCGAACGCGGTGGAGAACGGGGGGAGCGATTCCTGCGCCGAAATTTCCGCGAACTGTTCCCGAACGCTCACGCGCGCCCTCGATGGCTGAGTTGCCGTCGGTGGGCTGCATCGGGCGCGCCAGCACGCTTTTGGGACGCCGCATCAATTCGGGACGGAATCGTGCCGTCCGTGCACGTCCGCGGTCCTGAAAGAGAGCAGCGGCGTGGCGGCGCGTCCCGTCCGGAGACAGGCCGTGCCTAATCGCGCATTTGCCTTTGCCAGGCCCGCAAACGCGGGTTCCCGGCGCGCAGGGCGGGGACGAGCGACGCCAGGCGCGGCTCGCGGAACCGCAGCCCGTAACGCGGCATCAGCCAGGGATTGATGCCGGCGTCCAGCGAGCCCGAAAGCGTGGTGAAGCCGTAATCATAGCCCGCGTCGCGCACCGCCTGCCAGGCGGCGCGGCCGATATCGGGCGTGTTCCCGAAGGGATAGGCGAAGTAGCGGCAGGGCCCGATCTCCGCCTCGATGCGCGCGCGCGGCAGGCGCGCCTGCCGAATTAGATAGTCCTTTGTCTGGCCGCCATGCATCGGCCAGTGGAAATGGGCATGGGCGCCGATCTCGACGCCGCGCCGCGCCAGCGCCGCCACCTGCGGCCAGGTAAGGAACGCATCGGAGCGGAAGCGCTCCAGCAGCGCGGCAAGATCGCCTTCCGCCAGCACGGCCTCCATCGTCGCCACCGCTTCGTCGGCGCGCGCCGCATCCAGCGCCTTCAGCCGGGCGATGCCGCGCGCCGCCGCCTGGGCGCGTGACGCAGGCGGACCGAGTTCCAACGGGCCCAGATGCGGGATGACATAGTGTTCATCCGGCGCGAAGAGGAAGAACAGTCGCGCCAGGAACGCCGGATTGCGCCGGCCGCTGTCGATATGATGTGTACTGACGAACAGCGTCCAGGGCAGCGCGAAATCCGCGAGAATGCCGGCCGCTTCCGTCAGATTGTTGGCATAGCCGTCATCGGACATCAGGAAGATGCTGCGACGATGGCGCGCAGGATGGCGCAGCACTTCCTTGAGCGCGCTCAGCGGCAGGACGTCGAAATTTCCCTTGAGGAACTTTACGATGTCGGAAAAGCCCGCCAGATCGTGATGATTCGTCTGCACCCGCGCATCGACGATGCGCGCCTCGACGCCGTGGAACAGCAGCGCGACCGGCCTGCCAAAAGGCCGCAGCAGGCGGGCGGGAAGCCGGCTCGCGGCACCGCGCAACAATTGTCCAAGGCCCTTGACCATGTTTTTCGCCCGATCGCGCGCGCGATCATCCGTCCCGTGCCCTTTCGGGAAACTTAAGCCAGTAGAAGTTGTAATGCGGGAGAGGCATAGGACGAATGGACAAGCAAGTGCATCAATGCTCAATATCGAAGATTGGAAAAACGGGAATCAGAATGGCACGCAACTCCGACGACCATACGCCGCATCCGCTCGACATCGCGCTGGGATCGCGCGTTCGCCTTCGCCGCAAGGAACTGGGCCTCTCGCAGGACCAGCTCGCCCGCGCCGTCGGCATCACCTTCCAGCAGGTCCAGAAATACGAGCACGGCACCAACCGCATCAGCTTTTCGCGCCTGGTGGAGATCGCCGAGGCGCTGCGCTGCGGCGTGGTCGACCTCATCGGCAATCTCGACAAATCGAAATCCTCGGCCTCGCTGTCGCGGCAGATCGCCTTCCTGACGGAACCGGGCGCCACCGACCTGCTTGAAGCCTATGCCAGTATCGATTCGCCCAAGCGCCGCCGCGCGATTCTGAACCTGGCGCGCCAGCTCGCGACCGACCAGGCGGAGACCACTCCCGTCCGTGCGCCCGCGCGGCGCACCCTCTCCGACGCCAAGCGGACCGGCTGACAAGCATCTCCGAACCGGTCAAGCTGCTGTTCCGACCCGCCGTCGCGGCCGGCCGGCGCGAAAGGACGGCGCATGAAACTGGCGACTTTCGAAGCGAACGACCGGGAGAGCATCGGCCTGGTGGCCGGCGACGGCGTGGTCGATCTGGCCCGCGCGGCGCCGGCCCTGCCGCGGAACATGATCGCGCTGATCGAGGCATGGCCGCGCATCCAGCGCGAGGTGCGCAGCCTCGAAACCATCAAGCCGCATTTCCGGCTGTCCGAGGTCCTGCTGCGGGCGCCGGTGCCAGCGCCGCAGAAGATTCTCGCCATCGGGCTCAACTACGCCGATCACATTAAAGAGAGCGGCCAGGAGATGCCGGAGCGACAGATCTGGTTCACCAAGCTGCCGAGCGCCGTGAACGGCCCGCACGACCCGATCCAGATCCCCAAGGCGTCGTCGAGCGTCGATTACGAGGCCGAGCTGGTCGTGATTATCGGCAAGCGCTGCCGCCACGTCGCGAAGGAGGACGCCGCGGGCGTCATCTTCGGCTATGCCGCCGGCAACGACGTCAGCGTGCGTGACTGGCAGTTCCACACCTCGCAATGGATCCTGGGCAAGTCGTTTGATACCCACGCGCCGTTCGGCCCCTGGATCGTGACGCCGGACGAGGTCGGCGATCCGCATGCGCTGGGCATACGCTGCCTCGTCAACAGCGAATTGCGGCAGAACTCCAACACCAGGAACCTGGTGTTCAACGTCTTCGAGCAGATCGCGCTGCTCAGCCAGGCGCTGACGCTGGAGCCCGGCGACGTGATCTTCACCGGCACGCCGGGCGGCGTCGGCATGGCGGCAAAACCGCCCAACTACCTCAAGGCGGGCGACGTGGTGCGCGTCGAGATCGACCGCATCGGCGCCCTGGAAGCCCGCATGGCGCCGGAAGACTAGCGTCAGCCCTCGCAGACGGCGCGCAGGGCGGCGACGTTGCTGAGGACGATCTGCTGCAGGTTGGGCACCATCACGAGGCGCTTCTGGCGGAATTCGCCCAGCACGCGGCACACTGTCTCGACCGTCAATCCCAGGTGATCCGCCACGTCCTGGCGGCCGATCGGCATGTCCAGTCGTTCGCCTTCGCCAAGACCGGCGCGCTCGGCCATGCGCAGCAGGAAGGAGGCGACCTTCTCGCGCGCCGTCTGCCGGCCGAGCAGGACCAGGTGGCGCTGCATCGCCGCGATGTTCTCGGAGAGCAGGCGCAGCACATGCTTGCGCACCGCCGGCATCGTCTCGCCCAGCCGGTCGATCTGGCTGCGCGGATAGGACAGCAGGATGACGTCGGTGACCGCCTCGGCGGTGAAACTGTGGTCGGCGAGATCGAGAAAGCCGAAGAAATCGCCGTCGCCGACGAAATCGGCGATCTGGCGGCGGCCGTCGCCGGTGTATTTGCACAGCCGCACCGTGCCGCTGATGACCTTGTAGGAATGATCCGCCGCGTCGCCCTCGCCGAAGATGGTTTCGTTGCGTCCGTAGCGCATGCGCACGCTGATGCGCTGCAGCGGACGCAGATTCTCGCTGAGCGACAGCCGCGCGTTTTCGGCCGCGTTGGCGGCGATGACCGGCGAGAAGCGGAACGGCGCCGCGGAGGTGCCGCCGCGCGCGGCGTTGAGGACGATCGACATGGCGCGCACCCTTGCTGTGTTTCGACTGTGCCAATCTGGCACGCGGCAGCGGCGCGCGTAATTCGGGACTCTGCCTAGGGTGGAATGCGTAGCGCGTTCATGCGTATGCGGACGGAATGATCCTTAGGCAGACATCTGCGTAGTTTTCCGCATCGCATCCGCGCCGCCGCGTTGACCTACATCAGAACCCGCCCCGCGCGGCCGCGCTAAGCCTCGCCCGCATCGCGCAACAGGTTTTCCCATGAACACGCTCGCGGCCACGCTGCTTTCGGCGACATCGTCCGAACGCCTCGGTTCGAAATTCATGGCGGCGCTGGTCGCGGCCAGCGCGGTCGTGGCGCTCTATGCCGGCCGGCGGATCTTCATTCCGCTCGGCGCGGCGCTGCTTCTGGCCCTTGTGCTGGCGCCGCTGGTGACGGAATTGCGTCGGCTGCGTTTCGCTCGCGTGACGTCCGTCCTCGCCGCCATCGCGCTGGCCGCCGCCGCGATGGCCACCATCGCGCTGTTCCTGACCGCCGAGTTCGCACAGTTGGCGTCTGCCCTGCCCGCGCGCCGTACGACGGCCGTGGCGCTGCCGATCCTGGCGCAATTCAGCCAGCCGCTGCCGGTGTGGGTCGCGTCGGGCCTCGCCGAGCCGCTGCTGAATCCGCTGACCTCGGCCGCCATCGCGATCCTGTTCGCCGCGTTCTTTCTTCTGCACAAGGACGAATTGGCCGGCCGCGTCGTGCGCTTCGCGGCGACCGGCGATCCCTTGCGCAAACGCGCCGCGATCGGCTGGGGGGCGCGCGAACTGGGCCGCCATCTGCTGCGCCAGGGATCGGTCGATCTGGGTTTCGGCGCCGTGATCGCGCTGGGCCTTTGGAGCATCGGCGTTCCCAATCCCGGCCTCTGGGCGCTGCTGGGCGCGATGCTGCGCGCGGTGCCGTTCGTCGGCGTTCCGGTCGCGGCGTTGTGCCCGCTGATGCTGGCGGTGGCGCTCGACCCGACCGCCCTGCTGATCTGCGAGACCCTGCTGCTGTTCCTCGTCGCCGATTGCGTTGCGCGCCTGGCCGAGCGCCGGGTTCTCGGACCGTTGTCGCCGCGCCTGAGAGCCGCGCCTGCGGTCGTCGCGACGGTTTGCTGGACCTGCCTGTGGGGCATGACCGGCCTGTTGCTCGCCATGCCGCTGACGTTGTGCGCGGTGGTGCTGGGCCGGCATTTTGAGACGCTGAAATTCCTGGACGATCTGCTCGCCGGCCCGGCAACTGCCACGGCAGCGCGTGGCGCGAGTGCGCGCACCGTCTCCGCATGGAACGGCGATCCCGTCCTGCGCGCTCTGCTGCTGGCCCAGCGCGAATTGGGTGCGCGCGAATGCGACGCGCGCCGCCTGACGAGGCTCGAAGCCGAGCTGGCCGCATGGATGCCGTTGTTCGCGCCGCGCGACGAATACACCGCTCTTGCCCTGCGGCCGTGGAATCTCGCGCCGCAATGGCAGACCCATCCGGTGCTGTGCGTGGCAGGCCCGGGCCGCCTGGACGAAGCGGCGGCGGCGCTGCTGGCCCAGGCCATGACGCGCAAGGGCCTGAGCAGCCGCGTCGTTCCGTTCGATCGGACCCTGCCGGCCAACCTGCCTCGCCTGGATTTCTCCGGCGTGCAGATCGCCTGCTTCTGCTGCCTGGATCCGCGCGACTATGCCGGGCTGCGCCAGATGGTGCGCCGGGTCAGGCCGCGCGCCGCGTCGGTCTCGACGATCGCCGGGCTGTGGGGCTGGGAGGGCAACGATCTGGCGGACGCCGGCACCGTGGAGTGCGACCTCGTCTCCATCCATCCGCAGCGGGCTGCGCAGCAGATCGCGCTCCTGGCGCGCAAGGCCGCGAAGGCGCCCTCCGCCCCGGTTGCGCCGCTTGCCCAGGCGGCGTGAGCCGGCGCGGCAGACCTTTCCAACTCTTTATCCAGGCCGGCGGCGTATCCGCGCCACAATTCGATACGCATCCTGTATAGTGCCCGCGCTTTCACAGACCGCGATATATGACCAAGAAGCCGATCTTCTTCGACGCAACGGGCCGCCGCGCGGCACGCATCTCGCTCGTGGGATGGGTGGCCGCCGTCGTCAGCACCGTGCTGGGGGTCGCCTTCATCGCCAGCCTGGTGGTGGCGCCGCAGATGGACAGCGTCAATTTCACCACCCGGCTGACCGCCATCCACCTTCCGGAACTGGAGAAAAAGGCGACCGATCCGGGCCTGCTCAAATCGGCGGCGCGGCTGGCGGCCGAGGTGCGCGCGCGGCGCGTCGACCTCGCCCGCGTGCGTCACCAGAGGATCGTGCACAATTTTCCGCCGCGCATCTTCCTGCCGGCGCTGAAGCCGCCGGCCGGCCATTCGCTGTCGATCGGCTTCTACGAGACCTATGAGGAGGCGAGCTATCCCGCGCTGAAGCGCGCGCTGCCGCATCTGGACTGGGTGATCCCCAACTGGCTGGGCCTGCACGGACCCAACATGACGCTGACCACCGCCGTCGACCGGCGCGTGATCGCCCTGGTGCGCAGCAGCAAGCCCGGCGCCACCATTATCCCGATGGTGCAGAACATCGAGAAGGGCGTGTGGAACAGCGGCGGGCTCGCCCGCCTGCTGGCCGATGCGCCGCGGCGCAACGCTTTGCTGAACCAGATCGTGGCGTTCATGTCGGCGCACCGCTTTCCGGGCCTCGCGGTCGATTTCGAGGAGGTGCCGGTCTCGGCGCACAACGACCTCAAGACCTTCCTCTCGGAGATGTCGGCCGCCTTCGCGCCGCATGGCTGGATCATCATCCAGACCGTGCCGTTCGACGACGATACCTGGCCCTACGAGGATTACGCCGACATCGTCGACTACACGCTGCTGATGGCCTATGACGAGCACGACGACGCGGACGTCGCCGGCAGCATCGCCGGCCAGGCCTGGTTCGAGCGCAACCTCGCCGAGCGGATGCGCGTCCTCGATCCCCAATCGACCATCATCGGCATCGGCAATTACGGCTATGACTGGCACGGCCAGAAATATGCCGACAGCCTGAACTTCCAGGACGCCGTGCTGGCGGCGCGCGATTCCGACGCGGACATCGATTTCGACGATGCCACCGGCAACGCGCATTTCTCCTATATGGAGAACGACAAATCCAAGCACGACGTCTGGTTCCTGGACGCGGTGACGGCGTTCAACCAGATCCATGCGGCGGACACGTTCCGGCCCGCCGGCTATGCGATCTGGCGGCTGGGCAGCGAGGACCCCTCGCTCTGGCCGATCATGGGGCGGGCCTATGGCGCGCCGGCGCCGGACAGCTTGCGCGACATTCCGACCAGCCAGGATGTGGATTTCGAGGGCAGCGGCGAAATCCTGCGCGTCGAGGCGCATCCGACCCCCGGCGCGCGCAAGATCGAGATCGACAAGGACACCGGCGCCATCGACGATGAGACCTATACGCGGATTCCGACCAGCTACATCATCCAGAACATCGGCGCCGTGCCCGGCAAGATCGCGCTGAGCTTCGACGACGGCCCCGACCCGGAATGGACGCCGCAGATCCTCGATATCCTGAAGGAGAAGCACGCCAAGGCGACGTTCTTCGTGATCGGCGAGAACGCGGAGGCCAATCCCGGCCTGATCGAGCGCATCCTGCGCGAGGGCCACGAACTCGGCAATCACACCTTCACCCATCCCAATCTCGCGGACACGCCGAACGAGGCCGTCGCCCTCGAACTCAACGCCACGCAGCGGCTGATCCAGGCGCTGACCGGCCGCTCGATGCGGCTGTTCCGGCCGCCCTATCTGGGCGACGCGGAGCCGGCCAACGCCGACGAAATCGCCTCGATCGAGATCGCGCAGAATCTCGGCTACATCACCGTCGGCGTCCATGTCGATCCGGGCGACTGGGAGCTGCCGACGCCCGAATACATGGTCCGCCGCTCGATGGAACTGATCGTCGATCCCAATCCGGAGATCCGCGGCAACATCGTGCTGTTCCACGATTCGGGCGGCGACCGCTCGCGCACCGTCGCGGCGCTGCCGATGCTGATCGACCGCCTGCGCGCCGGCGGCTACAAGATCGTGCCGGTCTCCGAACTCGCCGGCCTCACCCGCGACCAGGCGATGCCGCCGCTGTCGCCGACCATCGCGCTTCTGACCGACCGCGTCGTCTTCCTGACGCTGAGCTGGCTGGGCGAAGTCTTCTATGTCTGCTTCCTGGTCGCGATCGCGCTGGGCATCGCGCGGCTGTTTGTCCTCTCCAGCCTGGCGTTCTGGAACCGGCGCGAACTGGCGCGGACCACGCCGCCGGCACCCGATCCGCAAAGCCTTCCCGTCACTGTTCTCATTCCGGCCTACAATGAGGAGGTCGTGATCGCGACGACGGTCGAGCGCATCCTGGCGAGCGACTATCCAGGCCTCGAAGTGATCGTGGTGGATGACGGCTCGCGCGACAACACCGCCGCCGTGCTGCAGACGCGCTTCGGCGGCGATCCGCGCGTCAGCGTCATCACGATTGCCAACAGCGGCAAGGCCACCGCGCTCAATATCGGGCTGGCCCGGGCGCGCGGCGAGATCGTCGTGGCGCTCGACGCCGACACGCTGTTCAGCCGCGACACGATCACCCGGCTGGCGCGCTGGTTCGTCGATCCGGACATCGGCGCGGTGGCGGGCAATGCCAAGGTCGGCAACCGCATCAACACGATCACGCGCTGGCAGGCGCTCGAATATATCGTGGCGCAGAACCTCGAACGCCGGGCGCTGGCGGCGCTGGGGACGCTGACCGTCGTGCCGGGCGCGGTGGGCGCCTGGCGGCGCAGCATCCTGGCCGATCTCGGCGGCTTCCCGCTCGACACGCTGGCGGAGGACCAGGACCTCACCATCGCCGTGCAGCGCGCCGGATACCGCGTGCTGTTCGACAGCACGGCGATCGCCCGCACCGAGGCGCCCGCCACCTTCCGCGGGCTGGCGCGGCAGCGTTTTCGCTGGGCCTATGGCACGCTGCAATGCCTGTGGAAATATCGCGACGTGACCTTCAATCCGCGCTATGGCGCGCTGGGGCTGATCGCGCTGCCGCAGGTCTGGCTGTTCCAGATCGCGCTCTCGGCGCTGGCGCCACTGGTCGATGTCCTGTTCGTCTGGCAGGTGCTCGGCGCGCTGATGAACTATCTGCAGCACGGCGCGGAGTTCAACAGCGCCAACGTCACCAAGATCGCCATCTATTACTGCGTCTTCATGGTGGTCGATCTTCTGGCCGCGATGGTCGGCTTCGCGATGGAGAAACGCGAGGACTGGAGCCTGTTGTGGTGGCTGATGCTGCAGCGTTTCGGCTACCGCCAGCTGATGTATTACGTGGTGGTGCGCTCGATCTTCGCGGCGCTGCGCGGTCCGTTCGTCGGCTGGGGCAAGCTCGAACGCGCCGGCACGGTCAAGGCGGAAGCGACCTGAGCCTAGCGCGGCACCAGGAACGCGCCGTCATCGTCGGTGTGATCGATGCGGTAGAAGCGCGCGAAGGCCCGCCGCACGCGTGGGCCCAGCGCGAAATCGTCGAGGGAATCGAATTGCGCGCTGCGGTAACGGCGCGCCTCAATCAGGCGGACCAGATCGTCGTCGCTTCGCGCGCGGGTGGCGTAGGCCTGGCCGAGGTTGAACACATCGACCTCCGCCTGCTTGCCGGCCCAGTAGCAGAGCGACAGCATCTCGCAAAGCGCCGGACCCCGATGCGATTGCAGGAACGCGATGTCGTTGCGCGCGATTGCCTGCTCTTCGGCCATCGGACGAAGCCAGAAGTCGCGCTCCAGCCAAGCGCCGTCCGCCGCCAGCACCAATCCCGCCGCCAGCGGCGTGGCATAAAAGAGCGCCATCGCCGCGGCGCGTGGGGGCCGCGTGGGAAAGCGGTCAAGCGCCAGCCCTGCGCCCAATGCCAGCGCGATCGCGGCATCGAACCAGACATTCATGTCCACGCCCGCGCCGCCGCTGAAAACCGCACCCAACGTGACCGCGACCAGCGCATAGAGCGCGCAGAGCGCCACATGGCCATCGTCGCGGCGCAGTGCATAAAGGACCGCGATGCCGACGAGCGGAACGCCGCCCCAGACCAGCCACGCCGCCACGCCGTCCCTTAACGCGGCGACGGAATAGAGCCGCGGCGAATCCAGCGCACCCAGCAGGTCGATCCCGTAGACCAGCCGGCACGCCGCGAGCCCGAGCAGGGCGAAGACAAGCCCTGAGAGTACGAACCGCACCGCATTGCGCCGGTCGTAGAGCGCAAGCCAGATGGTCAGTGCGATGGGCTCGGCCATCAGATTGTGCTTGACGAATCCGGCCAGCGTCATCAACAGGGCGGCGCAGAAGACCGCGCGCGATGTACGCGGCGCCTTCAGCAGCAGGACGAAGCCGCCCATCGCGATCGCGTGGCCCAGCAACTGCGGATCGTCCATCCCGACATAATCGGTGAAGACCAGCAGCCCGCCGACAAACAGCAGCGCCGCGAAAGCGGCGTCTGCAGAGTCCGCATTCATGCGGCGCAAAGCGGCGAAGATTCCGCCGGCGACGGCCGCAACCGCCAGCAGCGAAAGGATGCGGCCGGCGATGATCGTGTCGCCGACGATCTTCCCGAAAAGTCCGACGAGATAGAACGACAACGGCGGATAATTGTTGAACAGGAAGCTGTGCCGGTCCGGATAGAGCGGTCCGCCCGCCATCGCGTTCACGGTGTGATAGGCGTTCCAGCCCTCATTGGAATCGAAGGGAATCCGAAGTCCCATCGTCGCGACGATGCGCCCGAGCCCTACCAGGCAGGCCAGCGCCAAACCAGCCGCGAATATTCCCAAAACCCGATCGCGCGCGCCGCTCATCGCGTGCCGCAGGTGCCCGACGGCAAAATGTCGTAGATCGAGAAGAAGCTGCCGGCGTGGCGCAGGCGCAGGAATTTCGGGATCGGGGTGCGCCGCCCGTCGAGATGGATCACCACCGCTTCGTCGTAATGGCACTGGAAATGCATGAGGTAGGGAAAGACGGTGGCGATGTCCTCGTCCTCGTCGACCTGTCCGGCAGCGAGATAGCCCAGCTCGTCGACGTCGGGCGGCGAGCCCTGCTCGGCCGACGCCGCGGCAAGCGGCTGATAGGCGGGCCTGAGGCGCACGACATGCTGGTCCCTTGTCGTGAACATCAGCGGCGTGAAGGCGCCCGGATCGATGATGGCGAATTCGGCCATGTGCCAATAGGGCTGGTCCGAGCGCAGCCCGATCGCGTCGCCGTCCAGCACGGTCACGAGCTTCGAGCCCGGCGGCAGGGCATGGGCGGCGCGGCGGAATTCCGTGTACTGACGGTCGTAGCCGCGCCAGTTCGACGTCAGCGCCGCCGCACTCCATCCCAGCGGAACAAGAGCGGCACAGCCCAGCGCCAGCGTCGCCCGCCGCTTCAGGCGGAGTTCGGCGGACGCGAACAGCAGCGCGCAGAACACCGCGGGCAGGCGCAGGTCGACGCCCCAGCCTCCCATCGCCCATTCCGGAGCGACGGCGGTCGCTACCGCGAGCACCGACAGAACGGGAATCATCCGCGGGGGAATGCGCGCCCAACCGCGCCACAGGGCGATTGCCAGAGCAACGACCAGCACGGCAAGCAGCACATAGGAGGGACAATCAAAATGGCGCTGGAGCGCGCCGCCAAGCCGGTCGTCCCATGTGTCGAGCAGGTTGAAGGTGACCTCGCCCCTGCCGCTGTGGGGTTTCAGCACAAGAAAGGCAAACGCCGCGGGCGCGAACACCAGCGCGATGGAGGCAAGGCGCGCCGATATCTGCCGCGGCGTCGGACGTTGTTCGAGCCACGCACTCGCCTCGAAGCAGACGATCAGCAGGAGGAGCGTGGCGGCTGCGAACAGATGGCAGAAATAGACCGCCGTCACGGCCACGGCGAAGCCCGCAAGCTGCGCCGCCGTCCGCCGCCCTTCGCGCGCGATCCAGACGGCGAAGACCAGAAAGGCGAGGCCCATGGCGAAATAGTAGTTGAGGAAGCCCCACATGAAATTGGCGTTGTAGGCGAAGAGTGCGGCAAAAAGCGGCGCGATGCCGATGCGCCCGTGCAGCGCGCGATGGACCAGGGCGGGCCCGGCCACCCACATCAGAACGCCGGCGGTGATGAACAGCTTCGCCGCGACTTCGAGTCCCGTCACTCCCGCCAGCAGCGGCACCAGCGCCTCGCCCGCCAGGTTGGGCAGGAACGCCCAGTGGATCTCGTAGAAGCGCGACACCGCCGCAGACGCGGCCCCGCTTGCGATCAGGTCGTAGCCCGCCAGATGGGCGGGATAATCCGGCATGGCCAGCGCCGTCACGCACCACAGCGGCAGCGCCAGGACCAGGGCGGCCAGGACGACGGCGGCGGCTCCCCAGCCGGGCCTCCAGGATGCGGACATGCTTGCGTCATTCCCCACGCACTCCTGCCAGACATAGCGGGCGCCTGCCACCTTGGAAAGACGACAGCCGGTTTCGCGCAATCGCGTCGGAACGGGCCGCACGCCGTTGCACCGGCGACATGGGTGCGAAATAGCGCTGCGGCACCGCGATTATGCTGCGATGCGGAAATCTTTCATGGCAGCGGCGCGGTTGCAGAACGCCGATACCCGCCCCACCTTAGCTCGCAGGGCGTCAGCGAGGGATTCATGCTCAAGGTCGAAAATCTCACCCATGTCTATCGCGGCGGCGTGCGCGCGCTGGACAACGTCAATCTGGAGATCGCGCCGGGCATGTTCGGCCTGCTGGGTCCGAATGGGGCGGGCAAATCGACCCTGATGCGCTCGCTGGCGACGCTGCAGACGCCGACCAGCGGCAGCATCCGCTTCGGCGACATCGACGTGATTGCCGAGCCCGAGAAGCTGCGCCGCGTGTTGGGCTATCTGCCGCAGGATTTCGGCGTCTATCCGCGCGTCTCGGCCTATGACATGCTGGATCACATGGCGGTGCTGAAGGGCATCGCGCGCGCCGGCGAGCGGCGCGACACGGTCGAGGCGCTGCTGCAGCAGACCAATCTGTGGTCGGTGCGCAAGAAGGCGATCGCCGGCTTCTCCGGCGGCATGCGCCAGCGCTTCGGCGTCGCCCAGGCGCTGATCGGGCGGCCCTCGCTGCTGATCGTCGACGAGCCGACCGCCGGCCTCGACCCGGAGGAGCGCAACCGCTTCCTCAACCTGCTGTCGGAGATCGGCGAGAACGTCGTCGTGCTTCTCTCCACCCATATCGTGGAGGATGTCTCTGAAATCTGTTCGCGCATGGCGATCATCGACCATGGCCGTATCGTGGCGAGCGGCGTGCCGGCCGAGCTGACCGCGATGCTAAAGGGCCGCATCTGGCGCAGGATCGTCGCCAAGGCGGAGTTGGAGACATATCGCAGCCGGCATGTCGTCATTCTGTCGCGGCTGCTGGGCGGCCAGACGATGATCCACGTCCTGGCCGACAGTGATCCGGGCGACGGCTTCACGCCGGTCGAGGCCGGCCTCGAGGACGTCTACTTCTCCACGCTCGCAACCGCGCGCCGCGCCGCCTGAAGGCCCAGCCATGTTCCGCAAGATCGCCGCGTTCGAGCTGCGCTATCAGCTCACCTCGCCCATCTTCTGGGTCGCGTTCATCGCCCTTTTCCTGCTGACGTTCGGCGCCACCACGATCCCGCAGATCTCCATCGGCGACAAGGGCAACACCAACGTCAACGCGCCCGCCGCGATCATCCAGACGCTTGGCATCATGAGCATCTTCGCCATCTTCCTGGTCACCGCGTTCGTCGCCAATGTCGTGGTGCGCGACGATGAGACCGGCTACGGCCCGATCATCCGCGCCACGCCGATCCGCAAATTCGACTATCTCTATGGACGCTTCAGCGGCGCCTTCATCGCCGGCATGATCGCGTTCCTCAGCGTGCCGCTGGGCATCCTGGTCGGCACCTGGATGCCGTGGCTCGACCAGATGAAGCTCGGGCCGTTTCATGCGACGCATTATCTCTACGCCTATTTCCTCGTCGCCATGCCGACGATCTTCGTGACCGCGGCGGCGTTCTTCGCGCTCGCCACAGCCACGCGCTCCATGCTGGCCACCTATGTCGGCGTCGTTGCGTTCCTGGTGCTTTACACCGTGCTGATCGCGCTGTTCGTCGATCCGCAATACGACCATATCGTGGGCCTGCTTGAGCCGTTCGGCATCGGGGCGTTCCAGGAGGCGACGAAATACTGGACGGCTGCGGACCGCAACACGCTGCTGCCGCCGCTCTACGGCATCCTGCTCTACAACCGCGCGATCTGGTTCGCCGTCTCGTTCCTGTTCCTGGCGCTGGCCTATGCCGTCTACCGCTTCACCGACAAGGGCGCCAAGCCGCAGCGCAAATCCAAGGCGGAAGACGTCCCGGCGCGCGCGCTGGTCGGCCCCCTGCCCGCGCCGCGTTTCGATGCTTACACGACGCGCGTGCAGGCCTGGAAATGGACGCGCTTCGAGATGGCGCAGGTCTTCAAGAGCCCCGCCTTCTTCGTGCTGATCGCGCTCGGCCTGTTCAATGCCGGCGGCAGCATGTGGTTCGCTGACGACCAGCGGGACTATCAGGTCTTCGCCGTCACGCGCCTCATGATCGAGGCGTTGCGCGGCGCCTTCACCCTCATTCCGATCATCATCGCGATCTATTATGCGGGCGAACTGGTGTGGCGCGAGCGCGACCGCCGTACCCACGAGATCTTCGAGTCCTGCCCGGTGCCGGACTGGGCCTTCGTGCTGCCCAAGATCGCGGCCATCGTGCTGGTGCTGCTCTCCACTTTCCTGATCTCGGTGGTGGCGGCGGTCGGCGTCCAGACGCTGAAGGGCTTTCACGACTACGAGCTTAGCCATTACCTGCTGTGGTACGTCCTGCCGGAGACGCTGACCGCCGTGCAGATCGCGGTGCTGGCGGTGTTCATCCAGGCCCTGTCGCCGCAGAAGTTCGTCGGCTGGGGCCTGATGGTCCTTTACATGGTGGCGATCCTGACGCTCTCCAACATGGGCTATCAGCATCATCTCTACATCTACGGCACGACGCCCAACGTGCCGCTGTCCGATCTGAACGGCGTCGGCAAGTTCTGGATCGCGCAGGCCTGGTTCGACGTCTATTGGTGCGCGGGCGCCCTGATCCTGGGCGTGCTGGCCTATGCGCTGTGGCGGCGCGGCGCGGAAACTCGCCTGCGTCCGCGCTTCGCGCGGCTGCCCAGGCGGCTGTCGGGCACGGCCGGCGCGATCCTGGCGATGGCGGTCGCGGTCTTCGCCGGCAGCGGCGCCTGGATCTTCTACAACACCAACATCCTCAACGAATATCGCACCAATGTCGGCGATGACGACTACCTGGCCGACTACGAAAAGACGCTGCTGCCGTTCCAGCGCGTGCCGCAGCCGCGCATCATCGGCGTCACGCTGAACGTGGCGCTGCATCCGCACGATACCTGGGTCGGGACGACCGGCAGCTACACGATCCAGAACCGCACCGGCAAGCCGCTGACCGGCATGCATATCCGCTGGGACCGCGATCTGAAGATGGAGAGCCTTTCCGTCGACGGCGCGCGGCCGGTCAAGGATTACGGCCGGTTCAACTATGTGATCTATGCCTTCGCCCGGCCGATGGCGCCGAACGAGATCCGCCACGTGCATTTCCGGACCTGGTTCGGCCAGCGCGGCTTTCGCAACGGCGGCGCCAATACGCGCGTTGTCGACAACGGCACCTTTGTCGACAACACGGCGATCGCGCCGCTGATCGGCATGGACAGGAGCGGGCTGCTGAGCGATCCTTCCAAGCGGCGGCGTCACGGCCTGCCGTCGCAGCTGCGCCCGCCCAAGCTGGAGGATGACAGCGCGCGCGCCAACAACTATCTGCGCCACGATTCCGACTGGGTGACGTCCGACATCACGGTCTCGACGGTGGCGGACCAGATCCCGATCGCGCCGGGCTATCGCGTCTCGGAAACCGTCGCCGATGGGCGGCGCACCGTGCATTTCCTGTCGGATTCGCCGATCGCCAATTTCTTCTCGGTCCAGTCCGCCGCCTATGCGGTGCGCCACGACAAATGGCACGGCGTCGATCTTTCGATCTACTACTATCCCAGGCACGATCACGACATCGGCCTGATGATGAAGGCGATGAAGGCGTCGCTCGACGTCTACACCAAAGCCTTCAGTCCCTATCAGTTCCACCAGGCGCGCATTCTCGAATTCCCCGCCTATGCGAGTTTCGCGCAGTCCTTCGCCAACACGATCCCCTATTCGGAGAGCATCGGCTTCATCCAGAATTTCGACGCCGTGAAGGACGATCCCGAGAAGATCGATCTCGTCACCTTCGTGACGGCGCACGAACTGGGCCATCAATGGTGGGCGCATCAGGTGATCGGCGCCGACATGCAGGGCATGACGATGCTGTCGGAGACCTTCGCGCAATATTCCGCGATGCTGGTGATGGAGCACCTCTACGGCCCCGACCATGTGCGCAGATTCCTCAAATACTCGCTCGACCATTATCTGCGCGCGCGCGGCGGCGAGGAGGTGGAGGAACTTCCCCTCGAACGCGTCGAGGACCAGGGCTACATCCATTACGACAAGGGCGCGGTGATCATGTACCGCCTCAAGCAGGCGGTCGGCGAGGAGGTGGTCGACCGCAGCCTGCGCCGGCTGCTGGCGCTCTATGCCTTCAAGCCGGCGCCCTATCCCTCCTCGAAGGATTTCGTGGCGATCCTGCGCCAGGAAGCCGGGCCGAAATACGACGCGCTGATCACCGATCTCTTCGCGCGCATCACCACCTACGATCTCAAGGCGACGGGCGCCACCGCGACCCGGCGGCCCGACGGCAAATACGACGTGGCGCTGAATGTCGAGGCGCACAAATTTTACGCCGACGGCAAGGGCAGGGAGACGGAAACCAGGATGGACGAGGACGTCGATATCGGCGCCTTCCTGGTCGAGCCGGGCAAGAAGGGCTTCGACAAATCGAAGATTCTTTTCTTCCAGAAGGAACCAATCCGCTCCGGCAAGCAGACGCTGCATCTGGTCACCGCCGGCAAGCCGAAATTCGCCGGGCTCGATCCCTATAACGAATGGATTGATCGAAATGCCGACGATAACGTTACAGCAGTAGAAGCGGCCCAAGGCTCCTGACCGGTCTCGCCGGGGAGCCCGTCCGCCGAACGCCTCCGGAGTAGACGATGCAGCTTGCGATGATCGGCCTTGGACGGATGGGGGGCAACATCGTGCGCCGCCTGTTGCGCGGCGGCCACCAATGCGTGGTCTATGACAAGAACCCTGCCCCCGGCCGCGAACTGGCCAGCGAGGGGGCGACGGTGCGCGACGACCTCGCCGGCCTCGTCGCGCAACTGGCCAAGCCGCGCGCCGTCTGGGTCATGCTGCCGGCCGGCCAGATTACGGAGCAGACGGTGGCGCAACTGGCCTCCCTGCTGGAAACCGGCGACATCGTGATCGACGGCGGCAATTCCTTCTACAAGGATGACATCCGCCGCGCCGCGGCGCTGCGCCGGCGCGGCCTGCATTACATCGATGTCGGGACCAGCGGCGGCGTGTGGGGCGTCGAGCGCGGCTACTGCATGATGATCGGCGGCGACAGGGAAATCGTCGATCATCTCGACCCGATCTTCGCGACGCTGGCGCCGGGCCCCGGCGACGTCGTGCCGACGCCAGGCCGGCCCCCGGGCGACCATGCCGCGCGCGGCTACATCCATGCCGGGCCCAACGGCGCCGGGCATTTCGTCAAGATGATCCACAACGGCATCGAATATGGCCTCATGCAGGCCTATGCCGAGGGCTTCGATATTCTGCGCGGCAAGAACTCGACCGACCTTCCCGAAGACGAGCGCTACGACCTCAACCTGACGGATATTGCGGAAGTCTGGCGGCGGGGCAGCGTCATCTCGTCCTAGCTGCTCGACATTACGGCCACGACCATGACGTCGAGCCCCGACCTGCACAATTTCACCGGCCGTGTCGCCGAGTCTGGAAAAGACA
>JAATGL010000048.1 GCA_015654705.1 Alphaproteobacteria bacterium
GCGACGGCTTCGTGCTGGGCGAGGGCGCCGGCCTGGTGATGCTGGAGGAATCCGAGCACGCCAAGGCGCGCGGCGCCAAGATCTACGGCGAGGTCAGCGGCTACGGCCTGTCGGGCGATGCCTTCCACATCACCGCGCCGTCGGAAGACGGCGACGGCGGTTTCCGCGCCATGCAGATGGCGCTGAAGCGTTCCGGCCTGACACCCTCCGACATCGATTACGTCAACGCCCACGGCACCTCGACCATGGCCGACGGCATCGAGCTGGGCGCGGTCGAGCGCTTCATGGGCAACGCCGCCGCCAAGGTTTCGATGTCCTCGACCAAATCGGCGATCGGCCATCTCCTGGGCGCGGCGGGGGCAGTGGAGGCGATCTTCTGCCTCCTGGCGATGCGCGACCAGATCGTGCCGCCGACCATCAACCTCGACAATCCCGACGTCGAAACCCGCATCGACCTGGTGCCGCACAGCGCGCGCCGGCGCGCGGTCAAGGCGGCGATGTCCAACTCCTTCGGCTTCGGCGGCACCAACGCCACACTGATCCTGACGCAGGCGACATAGATCGCGGAGTCGCGTCGTCCTTCGAGGCTCGCTACGCTCGCGCTTCCGGACGACGCTTTCTTTGACAACGCGTGCATCATGCCGAGATGCACCGAAGGATGACCGTGCTGCGCTTTCTCCTGATTCTCATCGTCCTTGCCGCTCTTGCCGGCGGCGCGTGGGTTTGGGAGCAGTGGAATTTCCAGGCGCCGGGGCCGTCGCCCGCCTACAAGGTCGTGATGGTCGAGCCGGGCGAGCATGTCGCCGTCATCGCCCAGCATCTGGCCGAGGCCGGCGTGATCGCCAACGCCGCTCTCTTCCGCATCGGCGTCCGCCTCCGCCAGGCCCCGCTAAAGGCCGGCGAATACGGCTTTCCGGCGCGCGCCAGCATGGCGGATGTGATGGGCATCCTGGCCAGCGGCAAATCCATCCAGCACAAGCTGACCGCCGCCGAGGGCCTGACCAGCCGGATGATCGTCGATCTCGTGAAGGCCGATCCGGTGCTGGTCGGCAAGGCGGGCGCGGTGCCGGAGGAAGGCACGCTGCTGCCGGAGACCTATCTCTTCACCCGCGGCACGACGCGGGCGGAGATCCTGGCGCGGATGGCGAGGGCGCATGGCGACCTGTTGGCGCGGCTGTGGCCGGCGCGCGCCGCAGGCCTGCCGTTCAAGGACCGGCGCGAGGCGGTGATCCTGGCCTCCATCGTCGAAAAGGAGACCGCGATTCCGGCCGAGCGCCGCCACGTCGCCGCCGTCTTCCTCAACCGGCTCCGGCTCGGCATGAAGCTGCAATCCGATCCGACGATCATCTACGATATCACGCAGGGCTATCCGCTCGGCCGCGGCATCCGCGCCAGCGAACTCGTGCGCGCCACGCCGCACAACACCTATGCCATCGCCGGCCTGCCTCCGACGCCGATCTGCAATCCGGGCAGGGATTCGCTCGACGCGGTGCTGCATCCGGCGGCGTCGAACGATCTCTATTTCGTCGCCAACGGCACCGGCGGCCATGTCTTCTCCGCCACCGAGGCCGAGCAGAACAGGAACGTCGCCCAATGGCGCCGAATCGAAAAGCTGCAGCATCAACTGGCGCCGCTTCCGGTCCCGTCGCTGCGGCAGTAAGCTCGCCCGGATTTTCGGAGTCGCTCGATGGCGCTTGTCAGCATGACCGGGTTCGCGGACGCGCAGGGCGGGCGGGACGGCGCGCGCTGGCGCTGGGAGGCCAAGAGCGTCAACGGCAAGGGGCTCGACCTGCGCCTGCGCACGCCGCCCGGCTTCGACGCGATCGAGCCGCCGGCGCGGATGCTGGCCAATGAGCGCTTCCGGCGCGGCTCCATCCAGGCGACGCTGACGATCGAGGTGCCGGAGAGCGCGCGCGGCCTGCGCATCGACGCGGTGGCGCTGGCCTCGGCCGTACGCATCGCCCAGGAGATCGCAACGGAGACCGGCTTGCCGCCGGCGCGTATCGACGGCCTGCTGGCGCTGAAGGGCGTCATCGTGCAGGACGACGTCGTGCCGGCCGACGCCGCCGCGCGCGGCGAGCGCGATGCAGGAATCCTCGAAACGCTGGCCGCCGCCTTCGATGCCCTGGCGCGGGCGCGCCGCACCGAAGGCGCCAAGCTGTCGGCGGTGCTGGCGGCCCAGATCGGCGAGATCGAGCGGCTGACCGGCGAGGCAGGGCGGCTCGCCGCCGCACAGCCCGCGGCCTTGCGCGACAAGCTGGCGGCGCAGTTGAAGGAGCTGCTCGACGCCGGCACCGTCGCCGAGGACCGGTTGGCGCAGGAGGTGGCGCTGCTGGCGGTGCGCGGCGACGTGCGCGAGGAACTCGACCGCCTGCAATCGCATGTGCAGGAGGCGCGCGCACTGCTCGCCTCGGGCGAGGCGGTCGGCCGCAAGCTCGATTTCCTGGCGCAGGAATTCAACCGCGAAGCCAACACGCTGTGTTCCAAATCCGCCGACATCCAGCTCACCCGCACCGGCCTGGCGCTGAAGGCCGCGATCGACCAGTTCCGCGAGCAGGCGCAGAACGTCGAATGAGCGCCGACATCAAGCGCCGCGGGCTGATGCTGGTTCTGTCCTCGCCCTCCGGCGCCGGCAAGACGACGCTGGCGCGGATGCTGCTCGATGCCGATTCCGGGATCGTCATGTCGGTCTCGGCGACGACACGGGCCAGGCGCCCCAACGAGCAGGAGGGGATCGACTATTTCTTCGTCGCGCCCGAGGCGTTCGACCGCTCGGTGCAGGGCGGCGAATTCTTCGAGCACGCGACGGTCTTCGAACACCGCTACGGCACGCCGAAAAAGCCGGTGCAGGACGCGCTGGACGCCGGCCGCGACGTGCTGTTCGACATCGACTGGCAGGGCACCCAGCAATTGAAGGAGCGGGCGCGCGAGGATCTGGTCAGCATCTTCATCCTGCCGCCCAGCCATGACGAGCTGGAGCGGCGCCTCAGAACCCGCGCCCAGGACAGCGCCGACGTCGTCGCCAAGCGGATGGCCAAAGCGGCGTCGGAGATCAGTCATTGGCCGGAATACGATTACGTGATCGTCAACGACGACCTGCGCAACGCGCACACCAAGGTGCGCGCGATCCTCGAGGCCGAGCGCACGCGGCGTGCGCGGCTGGTCGGTGTCGGCGAGTTCGTGGCGGAACTTACGCGCTAGGGGACCGTTACAATCCCATGCCGCTCGTCACCCTTCTGGGCACCTTCGCCGCCCTCTGCTCGACCGTCAGCTTCGCGCCGCAGGCCTGGAAGATCATCCGCACCCGCGAGACCAAGGACATCTCGACCGGCATGTATCTGCTGACCGTCGTGGGCTTCGCCGCCTGGACCAGCTACGGCGTGGCGCTGATGCAATGGCCGCTGATCGCCTCCAACGGCCTATGCTTCGTCCTGTCGGCCTTCATCCTGCTGATGAAGCTGCTGCCGCGCGCCGAGAAGAACGCGGTGGCCGACGCCGTGACGCCGTCGCGCTAGGTCAGCGACAGCCGGTAGACACGTTTCGCCGTGCCGCTGAACAGCGCGCTCTTTTCGGACGGCGAACAGCCGGCGGCCAGCCGCTTGAAGGCGTTCCACAGCGTCGCGTAGTTGCTGCCGAAGCGGTCGACCGGGAAATTGCTTTCGAACATGCAGCGGGCAGCGCCGAACGCTGCGATGCAGGTTTCGATATAAGGCTTCCACTGCGCCGCCAGCGTTTCCGACGACGGCAACGGCTCGGCCATGCGCGCGCGCCATCCCGCGAAGGGCATCGGCAAACCGCCGGTCTTCACATAGACGTTCTCGCATTTCGCCAGCGCGCGGATGTTGTCGCGCCAGATGCCGAAGCGCTCTTCCAACTTGCCTTTGTAAACGCCGACGCCGAGCGGCGTGCCGACGTGGTCCATGACGATAGTGGTTTCCGGAAAC
>JAATGL010000136.1 GCA_015654705.1 Alphaproteobacteria bacterium
GGGGGGCGAGAATAGCGGGCGCTTCCCGGTCTGGCGGCGCGCGATCACAAACCGCCCGCGCAACTCTCCGGCGGCCAGGAGCAGGGCGTCGCCACCGCGCGCGCCCTGATAAATTCGCCGTCGATCCTGCCGGCGGACGAGCCGACGGGCAACCTCGATACGCGCACGTCGCACGACATCATGACCACGCTGACGTCGCTCAACCGGGAGCGCGGCCTTACCATCGTCCTTGTCACGCACGAGCCGGACATCGCCGCGTATGCCGATCGCGTCGTCACGATGAGCGACGGCAAAATCCTCTCGGACAAACGCAACGAGCGGCCGGTGGAGACGGCGTCGACCGTCCCTCCCATGCGACGCGCGGCGCCGGCGGACGGCACCGCCCGGCTCGCGGCGTCCGCGGCCTTCGGCGCGATGATCGTCACGGCGGCGCTGCAGGCGATCTTTCGCAACAAGATGCGTTCCGCGCTGACCATGCTCGGCGTCTTCATCGGCGTCGCGGCCCTGATCGCCATGGTCGATGTCGGCCAGGGCGCCAACGACGCCGTCCGCAAGCAGATCGAAAGCCTGGGCACCAATCTGCTTGTCGTCCTGCCGGGCGCCACAACCTCGGGCGGCGCGCGTGGCGGCTCGGGCAGCGCGTCGACCTTGACCGTCGCCGACGCGACGGCGATCCGGCGCGACGACCCGGCCGTTGGCCAGGTGAGCTATCTGATCCGCCAGGCCGGGCAGATCCTCTACGGCAATCAGAACTGGACGACCAGCATCCAGGGCGTTACGGCCAATTATCCGCCGACGACCAATTGGCAGATCGCTTTCGGACGCGGCATCTCCCAGGCGGATGAAGACGACGCGTCACTCGTCGTTCTCATCGGCCAGACGGTCTGGCATCAGCTTTTCGGCGAATACGCCAATCCGGTCGGCGCCATCCTGATCGTCAAAAACACGCCGCTTCGCGTCATCGGCGTGCTTGGTCCGAAGGGACAGTCCAGCTTCGGGACCGACCAGGATGACCTCGTCATGATTCCGTTCACGACGGCCGAGCGCAAGGTGCTTGGCGTCGCCGCGCCGAGCCAGGTGAACGCGGCCAATGCGCTTTATGGAACGATCAGCAATCCCTACGGGATTCAGCCGCGCCTGACCGGCTTCGTCAACCAGATCTATGTGCAGGCCGCGAGCCCCGACCTGGTGCAGCAGGCCGTCGATCAGGTCACCCGCACATTGGCGCTGCGCCATCGCATCCGCCCGGGCGATCCCAACGATTTCTCCGTGCGCAATCTCAGCCAGATCGCCAGCGCCGCGGAGGGCAGCAGCCGGACCATGTCCTATCTGCTGGCGGCCGTGGCTTCGATCTCGCTCCTGGTCGGCGGGATCGGCATCATGAACATCCTGCTGGTGTCGGTCACCGAGCGCACCCGGGAGATCGGGTTGCGCATGGCCATCGGTGCGCGCCGCATCCACGTCCTGCTGCAGTTCCTGACCGAGGCGGTCCTGCTCAGCGTCGTCGGCGGCATTGCGGGGATTGTCGGCGGCCTGGTCGCGTCGGCGGTGATTTCCCTGGTCGCCGGCTGGCCGACGCCCATCGTGTGGTCGGCCATCGTCGGCGGTTTCCTGTTCTCGGCGCTGGTCGGCATGTTCTTCGGCTATTATCCCGCGCGCAAAGCAGCGCATTTCGACCCGATCGAGGCCTTGCGCTTCGAATGACGCCGGTTGCCCGCTACGGCACAATCGTCAATGGCACATCAGAACCGGCAAGGCGGCGTTGTTCAGGACATAGCGCGTGAAGCCGCCGAAGATCAGCTCCCGGGCGCGGCTGTGGCTATAGCCGCCCATCACCATCAGGTCGGCGCCAGCCTCGGACACGGCGTTCAAAATCGCTTCGGGAACGTCGCGCGTGCCGATCGGAACGGGGCTCAACGCGGCGTGAATGCCGCTCCACTGCAGTTTGTGGGCCAGGCGGTCCGCCGAATCGAAGGTCGCGGCGATGCCGTCACCGTCATCGGCCGAGACAATGACCACCTTCTCGGCTTTCTCCAGAAGCGGCATGGCCGCCGTCAGCGCGTGCGCCGCTTCGGCCGTGCCTTTCCAGGCAATGGCGATCGTGGTGCCGACGGTCTTGGGGGCCTCGCGCGGGGCCAGAAAGACCGGGCGGCCGCACGCCAAAAGCACCTCGCCGATTTGCCCCAGCGAGAGGCCCAATTCGCTGGCCTGCCCAAGCACGACGCAATCGTCGACGCGCGCGGCGGGGATGATGTGCCGAACGGGGTCGCCCAGACCTTCCCGCCAGGAGGCGGAGACGCCTTGCTCTATCGGCGTTTCGCTCACCGTCACGTGCCTTTGGCGATGGAACGCGTCGAACAGGCGATGCGCGCGGGCGACGCGGTCTCTGTCCTCGCTTTCGAGCGTGTCCCAAAGCTCGGGCGTGATCACCGGCGCGCCCAGATCCACGGCTGCGGCGCGGGCGACCATCTCTCTCGGATCGGGCCGCACGAAAAGACAATCCATGTGGGAATCGAAAATCTTCGCGACGCGATAGGCGGTCTCAAGCACCGTATCGTCGGCGTCCAATCCGCCGATGGGCACCAAAATCGTCTTCAGCACAATGGGCTCCCGATCAATCCGAACATGCGCAGCAAACCATGCCGCGTGGTCCGGTTTGTTGATCGGGGTCAAAGTTGGCGGGCGGGCCCAATCGGTGAGGGGCGTTGTCCCACGACACCCGTTTGCTGATTTCGATCAAGGGATTTCCGGGCGTGATCCGCGATGGTGTTTCGGCGGTACAGGAAAGACGGGAATGCCCGAACACTCTACATGGACTGAAATCGACCGGATCGCCTTCTATGTCCGCGGCCATTTGCGCGTGGCGCTCGCCGTCGTGACGGTCGTCTTTGTCGTCCTGCTCGCCGGCACCGCGTCGTCGGCGGGCTGGTTCGGGTTCGGCCGGCCGACCAACATCCTCATCGTTTCGGGAGATATCGAGGCGCATGAAAGCATCCTGAGTTTCAAGACCGTCCAGTCGCGCATCGCGCTTTTGCCGTTCGACGAGGGGGCAACGGTCAAGGCCGGCACGGTGCTGGCCCGGGTCGACGACGCGGATTATCGCCAGCAGGTCGTCATCGCCGAAGCGGCCCTCGACGTGCAGAAGCGCCAGCTCGCCTCGGCGCAACAGGCCGTCGATGCCGCCAGGCACACCGTCCTGAGCGACATGGCCGATCTCTCCGAGAAGCAATTGGATGCGGGACGGGCGCAAACGCTCTGGTCCCAGCAGGCGTCCTCGACGCAGGCGCGGGATCTGGCGCGCACGGCGCAGAAGCAATCGGCGGCGGCGCTGGCGCGCGATCAATCGCTGGAACGGGTGGCCGCGCGCAACGTCGATCTGGCCGCCGCCAATGTGAAAAGCGCCCAGGCGGCGCTGGACATGTCGCGGATCGTGCTCGGCTACACCGTCCTGCGCGCGCCCTATAATGGCGTCATTCTGGTCAGGCAGGCGGAACTCGGCGAAAGCGAAGTGCCGGGCACGCCGATCGTCACCATGGCCGATCTGGATCATGTGTGGCTGCGCGCCTATGTCAACGAGCCCGATATCGGGAAGATCCGCTTCGGCCAGCGCGTCACCGTCACCACGGATTCCTATCCGAACAAAATCTATCGCGGGCGGATTTCCTTCATCGCCTCGCAGGCCGAGTTCACGCCCAAGAGCGTGGAGACCCATGCCGAACGGATCACGCTGGTCTATCGCGTGCGGATCGATCTGGAGAATCCCACGCATGAGCTGGTTCCGGGCATGCCCGCGGATGCGCGGATCGCGCTTGTGCAGGATGCGTCGTGACCTCGTCCGACGCCATCGATGTCCGCAACGTGAGCAAGCGCTTCGCGTCCCATGAGGCCGTGCGGCATCTGAGCTTTTCGGTCGCCCGCAACGAAATCTTCGGGCTGGTGGGCCCCGACGGCGCGGGAAAGACCACCACGATGCGCATGCTGGCCGGCGTGATGCGGCCCGACGAAGGCGCGATCGTCATCGACGGGGTGGATGTGGTGTCGAATCCCGACCGCGCCAAGGAACATTTCAGCTACATGCCGCAACGCTTCGGGCTGTACGAGGATCTGACGGTCGACGAGAACATCCGCTTCTACGCCGATCTTTTCGACATTCCCGGCCGGATGCGGGAGGAACGCGCGGCGCGGCTGCTCGCGGCATCCGACATGACACGCTTTCGAAGCCGCCTCGCCGGCCAATTGTCGGGCGGCATGAAGCAGAAGCTCGGGCTTACCTGCTCGCTGATCCACACACCGAAGATCGTGCTGCTGGATGAGCCGACGACCGGCGTGGACCCGGTGTCCCGCCGCGACTTCTGGCGCATTCTTTACGATCTGCGCGAAGAGGGCGTCACGATCGTCATCTCCACGGCCTATCTGGACGAGGCCGAGCGCTGCCATCGCCTGGCCCTGCTTCACGACGGCCACCTTCTCGAATGCGATACGCCGCAGGCGCTAAAGAGCCACATGCCGGGCGCGATCCTCTCGGTCCAGTCGAAAAAGCCGCGCCAGGCGCGCGACGCGATCGGCCATCTTCCCGGCGTGTTGAGCACGATGCTGGCGGGCGACAGCGTCCGCGTCGTGGTGGACGATGCCGAGCGCCGCCTGCCCGAAATCGAAAGGGCCCTGGTTTCCAGCGGCCTGCCGTTCGAGCCGCCCGCGAAGGCGACGCCGACGATAGAGGATTTGTTCATCAACCTGCAGAAGCCGGAAACCGCGGCATGAGCGAGGCCGGATCGGGCATATCGGCGATTGTCGCGCGGAAACTGACAAAGCGGTTTCAGGCCTTTGTCGCGGTCGATCATGTCGATTTCGAGGTGCGGCGGGGCGAGATCATGGGCTTCATCGGACCGAACGGCGCCGGCAAGTCCACGATCATCCGCATGCTGTGCGGGCTGCTGCGGCCGAGCGAGGGACAGGTCCTCGTCGCGGGTATCGACGTCGCGCGCCGGCCGGAGGATGCGCGTCAGCATATCGGCTACATGTCCCAGAAATTCTCGCTCTATGGCGATCTGTCGGTCATCGAGAATTTGCGCTTCTTCGGCGGCATCTACCGCGTTCCGAAGGAAAAGCTGGACGCGCGGATCCGCTACGCCGTCGACATGGCCGGGCTCGGCGGACGCGAGGATGCACTGGTGTCCTCTCTCGCCGGCGGCTGGAAGCAGCGCCTGGCGCTCGGCTGCGCCATTCTGCACAACCCGCCGGTCCTGTTTCTCGACGAGCCGACCTCCGGCGTCGACCCGATTTCGCGCCGCCGCTTCTGGGATCTCATCCACGATCTCGCGGCGGGCGGCGTCACGATCCTGGTGACGACGCA
>JAATGL010000140.1 GCA_015654705.1 Alphaproteobacteria bacterium
GCAACTGCATGAAGGCCGTTGTGTCGGCCGCGATGTAATAGCCGCCGGTGTCGTGAAAGGCGGGATTGCAGGAGCCGCTGACATGCACCATCGCCGGCACGTCAAGTTCCACCATCTTCTCGTATAGCGGATACCAGCTGCGCTCGGTCAGCGGCGGCGAGCGGAAATAGCCGCCCGACGGATCGGGGTTCAGGTTGCAGCCGACGAAGCCCAGCGCCTTCACGCAGCGTTCGAGCTCGGCCGCGCTGTTGACCGGCAAGGTGTCGGGCGATTGCGGCAACTGGCAGACGCCGACGAAATTTTCCGGATAGAGCGCACAGACCCGCGCGATCAGGTCGTTGCAGAGCCTCGACCAGACGATGCTGGTCTGCTCGTTGCCCAGATGCGGACCCATGGCCGAGGCGCGCGGCGAGAATATGGTGAGATCGGTGCCGCGCTCGCGCTGCAGCTTCAGCTGCGCGCCCTCGATGCCTTCGCGGATCTGGTCGTCGCTGATCGCGGGCAGCATCAGCTCGGCCATCGCCTTGGGATCGTCGAACACGGAGACCTGCTGGTCGCGCCAGTCCCAGAGCGATTTGGGCGCCGTCGTGTAATGGCCGTGGCAATCGATGATCATGCGTGTTCCTTCCGCAATAGGCGCGGCGCGGTTTCGATGTCGTTCAGGATCGTATCGAGCATGGCGCCCAGATCGCTCTCGCCCAGCGCGGATTTATGACCGGCGGCCCAGTCCTGACGCTCGGCCGCGGCCGTGCTCATCAAGGGCGCGATGCCGGCTTCGCTGACCGTGTTGGCGACTTCGCGCATCTCCTCGGCACGGCGGGTGCCGTGCTCCAGCGAACGCGAGATCATGTAGCGCGCCAGCTTTTCCCAATCGCCGACGGGCAGGAGATCGCCAAGCGAGTCCAGCACCGTCTGCTCGACGCCGTAGCGCCGCGCCGCGAGCAGGGATTCGGTCAGCAGCGCCTCGATCCCCTTGATCATCACGCTGCGGCACATCTTGGTGGCGGAGGCGGGGCCGACCGCGTCGGAAAAAAACCGCGCGCCCGTGAAGCCCAGGGATTGCGCCAGCGCCAGGAATGCGTTGGCGTGCGGCCCGCCCAGCAGCATGGCGGTCGCCAGCCGCCTGGGCGGAAACGGCGACATCACCGCCGCCTCGACATAGCGGCCGCCGGCCTGTTCGACGATCCGCGCCGCCTTCTGCTTCATGCCGGGCGAGGCGGAATTGAAATCGACATAGATCGCGCCCGGCTTCAGCCCCGCGAGAACGGACCCCGCCGCGTCCAGGTCCGATGCCGCCGTGACCGCGCTTAGGACAAGGTCGGCGCCCTTCGCGGCATCGCCGGCATCGGCGCCGGCGCGGACCTTGTGCCGGCCGAGCGCGCGCGCCGGAATGCTGTCCGGCCGCGCGAACAGAATATCGTAGGCCGACAGCTCGCCAACGCCCGCAAGGTCCGCAGCCAGAATCTGCCCGACCTCGCCGAAACCGATCAGGCAGATGCGCGGGCCGCTCATCTGCCGCCCCACACGCTCGCCGGAATGTAGACCTCGCCCGTCATCAGCTTGCGCGCCGTGCGCAGCAGGGCGGAGCGCCGCACCGTGACCTTGCCGTCCGCGATCGAAACATCCATCGCCACGGTGAAGAAGCCGGTGGGATGCTCGATGTCCAGATTCGTCACCGCGCCCGGATCGGCGATGCCGGCGACTTCGGCGGCGACCGAGCCCGGCGTCACGCAGGCGGTCGCCACGCTGACCGCGCCGAACACGCCGATGGCTTCGTGCACCCGGTGGGGGATGAAATTGCGCGTCGAGATGGCGCCGCCATGCTGGGCCGGCGCGACCAGGCACATTTTCGGCACCGTCTTCTTCGCGACATCGCCCAGATTCATCAGCGGCCCGACCTTCAGCCGGATGGCCTCCACCCGCGCCTTCAGTTCGCCGTCCGCTTCCAGCGCCTCCGGCGTCTCGTAGCCGGTCTTGCCGAAATCCCGCGCCCGCATCACCACCACGGGCATGCCGTTGTCGATGCAGGTCAGCTCGACGCCGTCGACGATGTCGCCCGCGTGGCCGGTCGGCAGCAGCGCGCCGCAGCTCGATCCGGCGACATCGAGGAAGTCGA
>JAATGL010000242.1 GCA_015654705.1 Alphaproteobacteria bacterium
GGAAGGCTCCATCCGGGCCAACAATGACGACGCGCACTCTATCAAGGTGTTCGATCCCTCGATCAAGGGCAAGACTGATCGCTTCGCCTATCGGTTTGTAAAGCCCTGACAGGTCGGCGCGCTGCAGCAAAATTCGATAAGTAAGTAGGTGATGGATCGGAAAGCTGATGTTGGCTTAGTGAAATCCGATCATACCGGCGCTGAAGCAGACCGAATCGTCTGATTCCGCGGACGGTGTTCGGCCAGTTTGGCGTAGGAACGGAAAAGAACGAATACGAAAGAGAAGAAGAACAATCTGTGTGCTCGTCGTGTGCACGCCCACAGCTAAGTTCTTGAAAAGAAAAATCTCTCCGTCCAGTCCATCATGGGGGCGATGCAAAAACGATGGGACATGGCGGTTTTTAGCCGCCTCGCTCGGTGCAGACAATGCGAAAGAAAACGGGATTAAAGCAGCTTCCACACCAGGGAACGCAGGCGCGGGCTGATGCCAAGCAGGACGCCGACCACCAGCAGGCCCGCAAGAGCCGCCCAGGAATTGGTCTCCACGAATTCGCGGGCGTGGCGTCCCAGCAGCGCGCCGAGTTCTGCGGTCGGACCGGCTCCGCGGGCCTCGACAGGCGCCGGTGCGACGGCGCGCGCCATCAGCCGCGCGATCAGGAGCACGACGATGCAGAACAGCAGCGCGATGCCCGCGGTCGCCAGCGCTGCCAGCCACGGCGCCATCACCCCGGCCAGCAGCAGGTAGAACGCGATCACCAGGAAGATGAGGGCGACACAGCCACCCGCGCTCGCGATCAGGAGCGCGGCGGAATTGATCGCCAATCGCGTCAGGAAACGACTCATCCTGGGTCGCGGCCGGCTTAGCGCCGGCTGCCGAAGATCAGTCCCAGAAGCACGCCCACGCCGAAGGCGACGCCGGCCGAGGCGAGCGGCTGCTCCTTGATCTTATCTGCCACATGGTCGGCAGTGGACTGGGTCTCGGCCCAGACCTGTTCGCCGGCGGCGCGGGCGCGGCTTGCCGCCTCGGCACCGGCGGAGCGGGCGGTCTGCTCCAGAAGCGTCGCGATGCGCGTGAATTCGCTGCGCAGTTGCCTGAATTCGCCGGCCAACGCGTTCACATTCGTTTCGGTTTCCGGCATGTCCGTACTCGTCATGATTGATCCTCCAAAGCCGCCAATATTCGGTCAGACAGTGTTAATTTCGACTACCGCCCAGCCTGCTAATCCCTATTGAGGGATGTCAAGCGCTAACGCGCGAACTGCGGCTTTGGGCGCAAATGACTGTGTGACATGTTGCGGACATCAGCGAGCGGCCGATCCCAAAACCCTTGCCGCATGGGCGATCGCGCCACTACGCTGCCGAAACGCGGATTGGGACGGGACCCGACCATGGCCGATGGGGAATTGCAACGCCTGCGCGACAGCATCGACAATATCGATGCCGCGCTAGTGCATCTCTTAGCCGAACGCTTCAAATGCACGCAGGCGGTGGGCCAGTTCAAGGCGGCGCACGGGATGCCGCCGGCCGATCCGGCGCGCGAGGCCGCCCAGATCGAGCGGCTGCGGGCATTGGCCAGGAACGCCCGGCTCGATCCGGATTTCGCGGAGAAATTCCTCAATTTCATCGTCACGGAGGTGATCCGCCATCATGAGGCGATCCGCCGGGACACGGGCTGAGCGCCTTGCGGCGGGCGCCGGCGCCTGTATCATCGCGCCCACATGACAAATTGTCGGCATCCGGGAGGAGCCCCATGGACCTGACCTTCTCGCCCGAGGAAGAAGCCTTCCGCGCCGAAGTGCGCGCCTTCATCGCCGAGGCCAAGCCGCAATTGCCCGATGTCAATATCGGCGCGCCGGAAGCGGCGACAAGGAGCAAGGAGGACTATCTGGCCTGGCACAAGCTGCTCTACAGGAAGGGCTGGGTGGCGCCGATCTGGCCCAGGCAATATGGCGGGCCGGGCTGGAGCGTCACGCAGCGCTTCATCTTCAACCAGGAATGCGCCAACGCCGAGACGCCGACGACGCTGCCCTTCGGCCTGAACATGGTCGGGCCGGTGATTTTCACCTTCGGCGATGACGCGCAGAAGCAGACATTTCTGCCGCGCATCCTGTCTGGCGAGGATTGGTGGTGCCAGGGCTATTCCGAGCCGGGCGCCGGCTCCGACCTCGCCAACCTGCGCACCCGCGCGGTGCGCGAGGGCGACCACTACATCGTCAACGGCCAGAAGACCTGGACGACGCTGGCGCAGTTCGCCGACTGGATCTTCTGCCTGGTGCGCACCGATCCCAACGTGAAGCCGCAGGAGGGCATCACCTTCCTGCTGATCGACATGAAATCGCCGGGCATCACGGTGAAGCCGATCATCGTGCTCGACGGCGCGCGCGAGGTGAACGACGTTTTCTTCGACAATGTGACGGTGCCGGTCGAGAACCGCGTCGACGAGGAGAACAAGGGCTGGACCTACGCCAAGTTCCTGCTGGTGCATGAGCGCTCCAGCATCGCCGGCACGGCGCGATCCAAGAAGGCGGTCGCGCGGCTGAAGGAAATCGCCGTCTCCGAACTGGTCGACGGCACGCCGTTGATCGAGACGGAGGATTTTTCCCGCAAGGTCAGCGAACTCGAAATCGAACTGGCGGCACTGGAGTTCACCGAACTGCGCACGCTGGCGGCGGAGGCGAAAGGCCAGATGGCGGGACCGGAAAGCTCGATCCTGAAAATCCGCGGCACCGAGATCCAGCAGCGCATCACCGAATTGACGGAAGAGGCGATCGGCTATTACGCCTTCCCGAACGAACGGGGCCTGGGCGACAACGAATACCCGGTCGGACCGGATTATGCCGTCGGTGCGGCAGGACGCTATTTCAACATGCGCAAGGCCTCGATCTACGGCGGATCGAACGAAATCCAACGCAACATCATCGCCAAGGCCGTGCTCGGATTATGAGCGCAACTGTCATCCCGGACGACGCGTGAGCGTCGCTCCGGGACCCATCAAGCCGTCATGCGTGATCATCGATATTTTGTTTATATGCTCGCGAGCAAACCCTATGGAACGTTGTATGTCGGAGTGACGAACGATTTGCTGCGACGCGTAACAGAGCATCGGGAAGGCAAGGTGGCGGGGTTTACAAAGAAATATGATGTGACGACGCTTGTCTGGTTCGAGCGTCATGGCGATGTTCACGAAGCCATCGCCAGGGAAAAACGTCTGAAGCACTGGCGCAGAGATTGGAAGATAAGGCTTATAGAAGAAGACAATCCGCGCTGGGCCGATCTGTATTCGGCCCTCCTCGAAAATAGGTCCCGGATCGATGCTTCGCATCGTCCGGGATGACAATGATGGGTGAATGACATGGACTTTTCCTTCACCGAAGAACAGACGCTGCTGCGCAATTCGGTCGAGCGCTATCTGGCCGACCATTACAAATTCGAGGATTGGCGGAAATTCACGCGCAGCGAAGCGGGGCGCGATCCCAGGCATTGGGCGCAGTTCGCCGAACTGGGCCTGCTGGCGGCGCCGTTGCCCGAAGCCTATGGCGGGCTCGGCGGCGACGCGCTGTCTTCGCTGGTGATCATGGAAGCGTTCGGCCGCGCCCTGGTCGTGGAGCCCTATGTGTCGACCGTCGTGATCGGCGGCGGCATCCTCAAGCACGGTGGATCGGATGCGCTGAAAGAGGAGTGGCTGGCCAGGATCGCCGGCGGTGAGACGATCATCGCCTTCGCCTTCGCCGAGAGCGGCGGGCGCTACAATCTGGCCGACCTGACAACGACGGCGAAGAAGCAGGGCGCGGGCTTCGTCCTCAACGGGCAGAAATCGGTGGTGCTCGGCGCGCCCTGGGCGGACCAGTTCGTCGTCACCGCGCGCAGCGCCGGCGGCCGGCGCGACGCGGCCGGCGTCAGCGTCTTCCTGGTCGACAAGAAAAGCAGCGGTATTTCCACGCGCGATTTTCCCACCGTCGACGGCTCGCGCGCCTCGGAGATCACCTTCGAGAACGTCGAGGTGCCCGCCGACAGGCTGGTCGGCGAACTGGACAACGGCCTGCCGCTGGTCGAGCGCGTGGTCGACGAGGCCATCGCGGCGACCTGCGCCGAGGCCACGGGCGGCATGCGGGCGCTGGTCGACGCGACGGTGGAATATTCCAAGACCCGCAAGCAGTTCGGCGTGCCGATCGGGAAATTCCAGGTGCTGCAGCACCGCATGGTCGACATGTTCGTCAACTGCGAGCAGGCGGTCTCGATCACGCTGATGGTTACGCTGAAACTCGGCGAGGCCGAAGCGGCGCGCAAAAAGGCCGCCTCGGCCGCCAAGGTGCAGATCGGCAAAGCGGGCCGCTTCATCGGCCAGGGCGCGATCCAGATCCATGGCGGCATGGGCATGACCGACGAGCTCAACGTCGGACACTATTTCAAGCGCCTGACCATGATCGACACGCTGTTCGGCAATGTCGATCATCATCTGAAGCGGTACGCCGCGCTCGATTGAACCGGCGTGGGGCGGGTCGCCGTCAGGATGCGACGCGCAGCAATGGCCTGATGCGGGCGCGCGCGGCGGGAAAGCGGACCGTCACGCGCGTGCCGTGACCGACGCGGCTTTCCAGCGTAATGCGCCCGCCATGGGCCTCGGCCAGGCCCTTGGCGATGGGAAGCCCGAGCCCCGTGCCCTTGTCCAGCACCGCAACGTCGTGCTGTCCCTGGCCGAATTTCTGGAACACGCGCGGCAGATCGTCCTTTGCGATTCCCATCCCGTTGTCGGCGACGCCGAACGCGATGGCGCCGTCGCAGTCGAGGCGCGCAAAAGCCTCGATCATACCGCCGGCGGGCGTGAACTTCACGGCATTGGAAAGAAGATTGAGCAGGATCTGCTTCATCGCGCGCTCGCCGGCCAGAACGTTCGGCAGATCGGGCGCGATTTCGAGGCGCAGCGTGCAGCCGCCGGATTGCACCCGCTGCGCCATCATGTTGGCCACTTCGCCGATCAGCCGCGCCAGATCGACGTCGGCCTCGCGCAGCGCGAAGCCGCCGGCCTCGATCTTGGCGAGGTCCAGGATGTCGTTGATCAGCGTCAGCAGATGATGTCCCGAATCGTGGATGAGCCCCGCATATTCGTAATGCTTTTCCGGATCGCCATGGAACGCGCGCGAGGCGATCAGCTCCGAGAAGCCCAGAATGGCGTTCAGCGGCGTGCGCAATTCGTGGCTCATATTGGCGAGGAATTGCGACTTGGCGCGGCTGGCAGCCTCCGCATGGTCGCGTGCCGTGTCCGATTCCGTCTTGGCCTGGGCCAGCGCCACGATGAGATCGCTCTTGTCGTTGCGCAGCAGCAGCATGTCGCGCGCCGTCGCATGGATCTGCGCCGACATGTAGGAGAGATAGCCGATGAACACGGCGGCGAGCGCGGCGATGCCGTTGTTGAGAAGCCCGCCCTCCGTCAGCGGCGCCACGATGCAGGCGATTCCGTAGATCGCGATGCCGGGCGCGGCCAGCGGCCAGCTCGGTCCCGCCAGCGCCGCGGTCGCCGCGATGGTGCAGGCCAGAAGCAGGATGACCAGCAGGTTGTTCAGCTCGTCATGCGGCACCCAGAGGAAGACCGCCATCGAAGCCCAGGCGCCCACGCTGACGAGATAGGCGAGCGTCGCCCGCACCATCCAGATCCGCGCCTGCGCGGGCGCGGGCTCGGGCTTGCCGCGCCGGAATGCGTGCGAGACGATGCCGAGCGGAACGACGCTGAAAAGGACAAGCGCGAACCAGACTTCGAGCCTGGCAGTGGCGACCCAGCGGCTGAACATCACGCAGACGATCGCGGCGAAGACCGGCATGAAAAGGTGATTGGGGCTCAGATTGCGCAACGCCAGCGCCAGCTGATCGAGCATCAGCTTCGCCTGGCGGTGCCGGGCGTGGCTGTCCTGTGTCGTCTCTGCCAAACTCAAGCGCGCGGCCTTTGAAGGAGCGGCCATCTTGGGCCGACAGGGTTAAGATACCTTTGCGCCCGGCCTTGCGATGTGCGGAACAGGCAAGGTACCCTCATTTTTCATCGCAATCGGAGAACGGACATGGCCATTGGCATCATCGCGACCGTAAAGGTGCAGGACGGCAAGCACGCGGAGGCGGAAGCCGTGTTCGGCGAGCTGGCCGCCCAGGTGCGCGCCAACGAGCCCGGCAACACGCTCTACCAGCTGGTCAAATCGCGCACTGATGCCAATACCTACGTGATGATGGAGCTTTACGACGACGAGGCCGCCATCGAGGCGCACCGCAAATCGGACCATTTCCGCGCCGCGGGACCGAAGCTCGCCACGATCGTGGCCGGCCCGCCGGACATCCAGTATTTCGACGCGGTCTAGGCGAGATAGGGCACAAGCATCGCCACGCGGTGCGCATAGGCGTCGTAGGTCAGAATGCCCAGTTCCTGGCGCAGGAAACGCTCCTCGATGCGCGCCTTGAGGACATAGCCGACCGCCAGCAGCGCAAAGCCGGCCAGCGACCAGGCCGTGCCCTTGGCCAGGGCGAGCCACAGCGCCGCGGAGAGCAGCGCGGTGTAGATCGGATGGCGCACGATGCGGTAGGGACCGCTGTCGACAATGCGATGGTCTTCCTTGCGCGTGACCCGCGCCGACCACAGCCGGCCCAGATGCAGCCGCGCCCACCAGGCGAAAGCGAACGACAGGACGGTCAGGGCGACGCAGACCCAGCCGAATGCCGCCGGCATATGCCACAGGCGCAGATGCGCGACGCCCGGCACCAATTGCGAAAAGAAAAGCACGCCGAAGCCTGCGAAAGTGAGCACGCGGTAGAGGATTTCGCCGGATACCGGCGGGCGCTTTTGCGTGCCGGCCGTCCACCCTGCCGCAGCCGCCCAGGACGCGGCCCATAGCATCCACAAGCCGTACATCGCCAGTTCCGGCAGATACATGATCAACGCCTCCCGCTGGCCGAGAGGTAGGTGCTCGCCAGCCGCCCCGCAAGGGCGGGCCCTAAAACGCCAGCGCCTTGGCCAGCTTGACCAGGGGAAGCCTGGTGATGTCGGCGAGGACCTTTTCCGGCACTGTGCCGTCGACCTCAACCAGCGCGATGGCGTCGGCACCCGGGGCGCTGCGGCCGAGATTGAAATTGGCGATGTTGACCTTGGCGTCGCCCAGCAGCGTGCCGAGCTTGCCGATGAAGCCCGGCTTGTCCTCATTGATCACGAAGAGCATGTGCGCCGCGAACTCGGCGTCCAGATTGATGTCCTTGATCTGGATCAGCCGGGGCCGCCCGTCGGAGAACACCGTGCCCGCCACGCGTCGTATGCCGCCGTCCGCCAGCGACACGGTGATTTTCATATAGCCTTCATAGATGCCCTGGCGGTCGCGGCGCGTCTCGCTGACCTTGATGCCGCGTTCCCTGGCCACCACAGGCGCGTTGACCATGTTCACGTCCGACAATGCCGGCTTGAGCAGGCCGGCGAGCGCCGCCTGGGTGAGCGCGCGCGTGTTGAGCGCGGCCGCCGAGCCTTCATAGAGAATCTCGACCCCCAGGATGCTGGTATCGGTCAACTGCCCCGCGAAACCGCCCAGCTTTTCGGCCAGCGCGATCCACGGCCGCACCTTGGTTGCCTCCTCGGCGCTGATCGAGGGCATGTTGAGCGCGTTGGTGATGGCGCCGGTGAGCAGGTAATCCGAAATCTGCTCGGCCACCTGCAGCGCCACGTTCTCCTGCGCCTCGGTCGTCGAGGCGCCCAGATGCGGCGTCGCCACCACTTTCTCGTTGCCGAACAGGATGTTGGATTTGGCCGGCTCCTCCTCGAACACGTCGAGCGCCGCGCCGGCCAGATGCCCGGAATCCAGCGCCGCCTTCAGTGCCCTCTCGTCGACCAGTCCGCCGCGCGCGCAATTGATCAGTCGCGCGCCCTTCTTCATCCGGTTGATCGCGTCGGCCGAGATGATGTTGCGGGTCTCGTTGGTCAGCGGCGTGTGCAGGGTGATGAAATCGGCGCGTGCCAGGAGGTCGTTCAGTTCGACCTTCTCCACGCCCATGTCTCCGGCGCGCTCGGGCGAGAGATAGGGATCGAACGCGATCACGCGCATGCGCAGCC
>JAATGL010000262.1 GCA_015654705.1 Alphaproteobacteria bacterium
CCGATCACCAGCACCTTCTTGTCCGCCACCCGGTCGATGAAGGCGCGGCGCGATTTCCGGCCCGCTTCCTTGTCCATGTCGAAATTCACCGGCCGCTCCCATTCCGCGAACTGGATCGGATGATGCATCATGTCGCCGGTGATGATCGCCTCCTCGCCTTTGGAGCGGATCGCCACGCTGACATGGCCCGGCGTGTGGCCCGGCGTCGGGAAGATGCTCACCTCGTCGGTAATCTCAGCGGTCGGTCCGACCAGCTCGACCAGGCCGGCATCGAACACCGGATTGATCGAATCGCCCATATGGGTGAGATCGTGATAGTTGCCTGTCCGCTCAAGCTCTTTCCAATGATCGTATTCCTGGCGCCCGAAATAGTAGCGGGCGGTCGGGAAGGTCGGCACCCATTTGCCGTCCACCTGCATCGTGTTCCAGCCGACATGGTCGAAATGCAGATGCGTGCAGAGCACCTTGGTGATCGACTCGCGCGGGAAGCCGGCGACCGCGAGGTCCTCCAGGAAGCTCGTGCGCATGTCGGTGAAGACGTCGAACTCGCGATGTCGGCCATTGCCGATGCAGGTGTCGATCATCACGTGATCCTTGCCCGAGCGCAGCACGAAGCACTGGAAGGATATCCTCATCCGGCCGTCCGGCGTGACGAAGTGCGGCTGCAGCCAGTCATATTGAAGCGCGTCTTCCGCGGTCATGCCCTGCGAGAGCATGCTGAACGGGTCGGTGTGGTCGTTGACCTCGACGATCCGCGCGATCTCGACATCGCCGACCTGCCATTTTCTGATGTGCTCGGCGGCCATGGTTTCTCCCGGTTTCAGTGTTCTTGCGGCAGATGAAGCGGTGCGGGCGGCGTCTTGCCCAGGATCATGTCGGCCGCCTTCTCCGCCACCATCACGACGGGCGCGTTGGTGTTGCCGCCCATCAGCTTGGGGAAGATGGAAGCGTCCGCGACCCGCAGGCCTTCGATCCCCCGAACCTTCAAATCGGGCGTCACCACGGCGTCATCGTCGATGCCCATGCGGCAGCTCCCGGCCGGATGATGCACCGTCGCGGCGGTCGCGCGAATGTAATTCTTGAGCTGTTCGTCGTCGCCGACCGAAGGCCCGGGCAGAAATTCGGTCGTCTTGTAGGGCGCAAAGGCGGGCGTTGCGAAGATGCGTCTGGCGAGATTGAGACCGCGCAGCAACGGCTCGAAATCCTCCGGCGCATTCAGCAGTTCGGGATCAATCAGCGGCAGGGTGCGCGGATCGGCGCTCGCCAGCGTCAGGCGGCCGCGGCTTCTGGGATGAAGCAGCACGACGCTGATCGCGAAGCCGTGTCCGAGCGGCAACGGAAACAGGTTCTGGTTGCGCCGCGCCGGCTGGAACACCACCTGGATATCCGGCCGGTCGAGCCCGGCGGTGGATCGCAGCACGGCGTGCGACTCGAACACATTGCTGGCGAACGGTCCCTGGCGGGCGAGGAGATATTGCAGGACATTCCAGGCGCCGCGCGGAAAGGCTTTCAACGAAATGCCGTAGGATTGGGAATTCTTCGTCCACATCTGAATATTGGCGGCGACATGGTCGTGATAATTGGTGCCGACAGCGGGCAGGTGGTGTTGAACCGCGATGCCGAATTTCTGCAGCGCGGTGCCGTCGCCGATACCCGACAGCAGCAGCATCTGCGGCGAACCGACCGCGCCGCCGCACAGGATCACCTCACGCCGCGCTTCGATGCGTCGGGATTTGCCGTCCCGCAGGACCTCGACGCCCCTTGCGCGGCGGTCCTCGACGATGACCCGCGCGATCGGCGCATCGGTCATCACCGTGAGGTTGGGGCGATGGATCGCCGGCTTCAGGAAGGCCGTCACCCCGGATTCGCGCCGGCCCGCATGAATGGCGCCCTGGCGCAGCCCGTAGCCCTCCGGGTTGGCACCATTGAAGTCTTCGCAATGCCGGAACTGCAGGGCGCGCATCGCCTCGGCGAACACAGCATTCAGCGGGTTGGGCCGCTTGATGTCGCCGACATGCATCGGCCCGTTGTGACCGTGAAAGGGCGAGCCGGGATATTGCGCATTGTTCTCGGAACGCAGGAAATAAGGCAGCACCTCGGCGAAGGACCAGCCGGCATTTCCCGCCGCCGCCCAATCGTCATAGTCGCTGGGGTGGCCGCGGAAATAGACCATGCCGTTGACCGAACTCGATCCGCCGAGCACGCGCCCGCGCGGGATCGGGATGCGCCGCCCGTTCAGGTTCTCCTGCGGCACCGTTTCCAGGCCCCAGCTCAACTGCTTGAGCGTCAGTGCAGCGCAGACCAAAGCCGGCACATGGATGAAGGGATGGCTGTCCCTGCCGCCCGCCTCGATCAGGCAGACTTTGTTATTGGGGTCCTCCGACAGCCGATTGGCCAGGACGCATCCGGCCGTGCCGGCGCCCGCGATCACATAGTCGAATGCGTGCTCGCCTTGGCCGTTCGCCATCGGTCCCGACTTCTAGGTGGCCGCCGAGACGGCGATGTCCGAGAGGCGGCGCCAACGCAGATAATTGGCATCGGCGTTCATGACACCGGTCATCAGTCCGATAAACGTCAGGTCGAGTTCCGGATCGGTCCACCAGATCGTCGTTCCGGCGCCATAGCCGCCCATCGTGCCGGGCGACGTCATTGAACCGTAGAGATTGACGCCGACCGTATCGCCGCGCAGCGGAAAGCCCAGCCCGATATAGGCGGGAATGATCGGCCAGCCGCGCTCGATACAGAGCTTCTTGAAGACTTCGTTGGGCTTGTCGCCGGTCCAGTTGCGCCGCGCCAGCTTGACGCTGGTCGGCGAGAGGATGCGCACGCCGTTGCCCTCGCCGCCGCGTCGTAACATCTCCGCGAAGCGGTACATGTCGAGCGCCGTCGAAACGATGCCGACCCATGGCATCTCGGCGTCTTCCTCCTCGAAGGCGCCGTTCGGCCCGAAATTGCTGTGGCCCAGATGCTGCGTCGGCGAGTTGCCGCGAAACTCCGGAACAAGATGGCGCTCCTTCAGATCGCGGCGCCGGCCGACCGACGTGTCCTTGAGGCCCAGCGGCAACAGCAGATCCTCGTTGGCGATATCGCGATAGCGCCGGCCCTTGGGATCAGTCTTGACCAGCATGTAGCCGAGCATGGCGTGGCTGACGAGCGCGGAATAGGCGACGACCTCGTTCGGCCGGTGCTCGGCGGAGACGCGCTCGCAGATGGTCATCACCATGTCTTCGAGCACGTCGATATACATGCCCTCGTTCGGGGTATAGATCGGCGGCATGCCGGAACTGTGCGTCAGCAGATGCAGGACGGTGATGTCGTCGCGGCCCTTGCCGGCGAATTCGGACACCACATCCTTGATCTTGGTGTGGAAGGCGAACTGCCCCATCTCGATCGCGCGCAGCACGAGCACATTGGTGAACGACTTGGTGACGGAGAACAGGCTGAAGACCGAATCCTTCTGCACCGGCCTGGTTTTCCTGGAATCGGCATGGCCGAACGCGTGGTAAAGCCCGATCTCGCCGTGCCGCGCGACGATGACCGCGCCGCCGAAATAGAGATCCTTCTTGATGTCGTCTTCGATGACGGATTTGAGATGGTGAAGCCGCTCCGCATTCAGTCCGTGGCTCACAGAGGCGTTCATGGCCCCTCCCTCTTCATGTTCTCATTGGCATGGCGGCTGAACGGGCCGCGGCGCCGACGCGTATCACGGCGTTCGATCATTCGGACGGCCTGTTCGGAAGGATTTAAGGACGGTTGATATCACCTGTCCAGTCGCCATTGCGCGCACGGACCTACCCACGAATTCCCGTGATGTGGCAGGTGAACGCAGTTCTTGAATTGCCGCGTAATACTTCTCACAAAGTGCAGGTGGAAGTCCCGAAAAGCACGTCCGGCCCGTCTACGGCTTCGTGGGCTCGTCCTGCGTGCTTCGGGCGAAATTTGCTTTGCGCAGACAATCCGTGGCCCCTGCGTCTTTCCAGCGCGTATAGTGCCGGACGGGAAGGGACATGGTGACGCCAGGGATGTCGCTTAATACAGACGATGCAATGCAGCCGGCCCTGCGTCTTGAAAGCGGGGCGGCCGGCCTGGGCCGGTACCTGCTGGCGGCCAACAAGGTGGCGCCGGATGCGCTCTTGCGCGCCGAGCAGATCGCGGCCGAGAGCAGCGAGCGGCTCGAACACGTTCTGACCCGGCTCGGCACCATCTCCGAGAAAGACCTCGCGGAAGCCCTGGCCGGCTATCTCGATCTTCGGATCGCCGCGGCTGCGGACTTCCCCGACAGCCCCGTGCTGGAGGAACGCCTGCGGCAGACGTTCCTGCGCGAGAAGCAGATCCTTCCGCTTGAAGACCGCGGCGGCTCGGTCGCGATCGCCATGGTCAATCCGCTCGACGTCTACGCCAGCGACGC
>JAATGL010000050.1 GCA_015654705.1 Alphaproteobacteria bacterium
ATCCAGATGCCGGGCCTTTCCGGCATCGAACTGAAAGATCGGCTGGACGGCCGGCGCGATCCCACGCCCGTCATTCTCATCACCGCCCGTTCCGAGCGGCATATCCACGCCCAGGCCCGCGCCAGCGGCGCCGTCTGTCTTCTAAAAAAGCCCTTCGATGCCGATACTCTTCTCGCCTGTCTCAAAAGAGCGCAGATTGCCTGAGCGGCCGAATCCGGCGCGCGTCTGAACAGCGGAGATTCGATGGGGACTGCAGGGGATATTCTCGACCTCTTGCAGGAGAGCGTGGTCGTCCGTTCTCCGGACGGAACGATCCGCAAATGGAACAAGGCGTCCGAAGCGCTCTATGGCTGGACCGGCGCGGATGCCGAAGGACGGCCGATACACGATCTGCTGAAAACCCGGCGCGAACAGATCGAGCCGCTGGAAGCCGCGCTCCGTGACAGTCACCGCTGGGAAGGTGACGTGGTGCGGCGAAGGGCCGACGGCATGCTGATCACGGTGCATGTCCGATGCACGCGACGCGGCGACGATGGCGACCTCGTCGAGACCGGCGTCGAGGTTTCGGCGCAGCGGCGGCTCGAAGACGCGTTAAACCGCGCCGAGCACCGGTACTACAACGTCTTCCAGGCCATGGCGGTCTCCTTCTGGGAGCTCGACTTCACGCCGGTCGGCGCGATGGTGCAGCGCCTGATCCGGAACGGCTACGATCTCCCGCGCCATTTCGCCGAGAACCCGGCGTTCGTGCGCGACATGATCCGCGCGACCCGCGTGATCGACATCAACGACCAGAGCGTCCAGCTTCTGGGCCGTGGCGACAAGCGGGAGATGCTGACCAGCCTGGAGCCCTATTGGCCTGCGGAAAGCCAGCATGTCTATGCCGAGAGCGTTCTCGCCGCGATCGCCGGCAAGCCGCATTATGCGACCGAGACGCGGCTTTCCTCCATCGACGGGCGCCAATTCGACGTCTGGTTCACGGCCTGCTTTCCGCCGGAGATGCTGGCACGCGGGAAGCTGTTGATCGGCATCATCAACATCTCGGCCGACAAGAAAGCGAAGACCGCGCTGGAGACGAGCGAGCGCCGCTACCGGCGGCTGTTCCATTTCCTGCCCGTCGCGATGGTCCAGCTCGACCGCAGCGAACTCGCCGCCGTGTTCGCCGCGATGAAAGCGGACGGTGTCGACGATCTGCCCGGCTATTTCGAGACGCACCCCGAATTCTACGACTACGCGGCGAACGCGATCCGCGTGGTCGAGGCGAACCGGCGCGCGGCGGAGCTGTTCCATGCGAAGGACGAGTCGCAGCTCATCGGGCCGGCGGGACGGCTATGGAGCGAATCCGGCGCTATCATCCGCCAGTCGATGGCGGCGCGCTTTTCCGGGGCGGCGCGCTTCGAATCGGAGATGAAGATCCGGACGTTCGACGGTCAGATCTGCGACGTTCTCTACGTCGCCTTCTTTCCGGAGGCGTTCGACGACGAGGCGATCGGACTGAGCTGTTTCGTCGACATCAGCGAACGGGTGAAGGCCCAGGCGATGCTCGCGGCGGTCCAGGCCGAATTCGCTCACGCTGCGCGGGTTTCTATGCTGGGCGAACTCACTGCCTCGATCGCCCACGAGGTCAACCAGCCGCTCGGCGCGATCCTCACAAACGGCGAGGCGGCGCTGCGCTGGCTGAACCGGCCGGAGCCGGACCTGGCCGAACTGCGCGCGCTCTCCACCCGCACGGTGTCGGACGCGCATCGTGCGGCGGACATCATCCGGCGCATCCGCAGCATGGCGACGCGCGGCCGGCCCGAACAGACGCCGCTGGGACTAAACGGCGTCGTGGAAGACGTCATGCTGTTCCTTGAGCCCGAATTGCGGCGCCAGAATGTGGAGGCGGCGCTGCACCTGGCGCCCGATTTGCCGAACGTGTTCGGTGATCGCGTCCAGTTGCAGCAGGTGTTCGCCAATCTGGCGGTCAATGCGATGCAGGCGATGACGCAAAGCGAAAGGCGCCGCCTCACGATCCGGACCTTCGGCATGGACGGACGGGCCGTCGGCGCCGAAGTGGCGGATACCGGGTCGGGCATCGCGGCGGAGCACCTGCCGTGCTTGTTCCAAAGCTTCTTCACGACGAAGGACGGCGGAATGGGGATCGGGCTTGCGATCTGCCAGTCCATCGTCGAGGCGCATGGCGGACGGATCGAAGCCGAAAACATCGCCGCGGGCGGCGCCTGTTTCCGCTTCAGCCTTCCCGTTCATGCCGAGGTAGGGGTTTGAATACGGCCGTGTCATAGCCGATCAAGCTGCCGTTGCTGCGATGATAATCGGCGGAGAGAGCGGATCGTTGGCGTCGCGCCGTCGCCCTTATAACAAGGGCCAGATTTTCCGAACGACGGTTCAATGTCGATCCCATCGCGGTGTTTGCGATCTTGATGTTCGGCTTCGCTTTAACATGAGATCGAACTGAGCTAAAATTGAAGCCGGTGTAACACGTGGAGCTAGGGACCGCGTGATGGGGTTGCCATGCTGCAGCGAAATCATCAGGGGCCGAAGTTCCGCGTCTTTTGCCTTGGCTGTTTCAGGCTGGTCGATGCAATTGGCGGCGCGGATATCACGCCGGCGAGTCGCAAGACACGCGCGTTGATCGGCTATCTCTGCATCGTGGGAAAGCCGGTCGGGCGGGAGCGGCTGGCATCGCTGCTTTGGGGAGATCGCGGGGACGAGCAGGCTCGTGCAAGCCTGCGTCAGGCGATCTACGAACTTCGCTCGGTACCGGGCGGCGATCGTCTGTTGAGGGCGGATCGGGACACCGTCGAAGTGGGCGAAGAGGTTTCCACCGACCTGGCCCTCATAACGGCGGCAGCACAGTCGGGCGATCTGGAGCAGCTGATCCACTGGCTTTCCGAATGCCGGGGCGACCTGCTGGAAGACCTGCCCTCGATAGATCCATCCTTTGACGCGTGGCTGCAATCGGAGCGTCTGCGGGTGCAGGAAGCCCTGGTCGAGGCCGCGGTGGAGGCCGCGAGAGCCGGAATGGCGAGAGGCGAAATCGCTCTGGCGCGGAAAGTCTCGAACCTGCTTCAGCAGCGCGATAACACGAACGAGGTCGTATTGCGGCTGAGCCTCCGGCTTGATTGCCTGGCGGGCGACACCGCCGCACTCCACCGCCGCTACGAACGTTTCAGCGAATTGCTCAAAGCCGAATTGAACGCCGCGCCGGCGATGGAAACGCAAAAACTTTTCCAGGAAATGGCCGCCGTCACATCCGCGCAAGCGCCGACCGGCGCACCCCGTTCCAGCCGCATCGGTGATGCAAACGAGCGGGTCGATCGAGACGACACTCAAGGCGCGGCGGCTCCGGCTCAAAAAGTTCTTCCGCCGGGCTCGACCCAAACGGAACCAGACGCACGCAGTTCCACGCGACGTTTCCGTTATCGTATCGGGGCCGCTTCGGCGGCATCCGCCATTGCTATTGGCGCGCTCGTTTTTGCCGTCTGGTACTCCTGGCACACCACGTCCCGGCGTGAAAAGCCCGTGCTTGTGGTAATGGCCTTTCAGAATCTCAGCGGCGATCCGGACGCACGGTCTTTCTCCGACGGTTTTGCCGCAGACGTCGCGAACGCGCTGGCGGGGGAGGCCGATCTTCATGTCGTATCGACACGTGTCGAGCCCAATATCCGCTACACATTCGCACCGAGGACGCTCGCCGCCACCCACGTGCTGGGCGGTTCGGTGGAGCGCGTCGGCCGCCGGATTCACGTGATTGCCCAGCTTATGGACATTGCGGGCGATCACGTCGTCTGGAGCCATGCCTATGACAACGCGATTTCTCAGACGTCGGCGCGAAAGGAGATCGCGGCTCGGATAGCCGGCACGGTGGGTGCGGTTCTTTCATCGGCGTCTCCTGGCGAAGCACGGCATGTGAACGAAGAGGCATATGCTCATTATCTGAAGGGCCGGGCATTTTTTCGGGAGCGCAATCCCTACGCCGCGGCCAGGGAGCTGGACCAATCCATTCGCCTCGCCCCCAATTTCGCGGAAGCGTGGTCCACCCTTGCGGCCGATCGCTGGCTGCTCGCGAGGGTCGCGATTATTGGACGTGGAGGACATTACGATCCGAAGCTGGCGACGGCGGCGAAGGCGGCGGCCGAGCGCGCATTGGCCCTCGACCCGCGCAACGGACAGGCGCTCGGCGTACTCGCGCTGCTGACGCCTTCCGCGCATTTGCAGGAGATGGACCAACTTCTGGAACGGGCGCTTCGCTTCGAACCGCACAATCCGGAGCTACTGGGCTGGCACGGTCAATTTCTGATGTTCGTCGGACGCAACCATGAAGCCCTGGACGAGCTGACGCGCGCTTACGAGCTTGACAGCGCGACACCGCGGGTCACGTCCAGTCTGGTGCTCGCCTGCCTCAAGACCGGCCATTTCGAAGAGGCGAGGGAGATCATCAATCTCATCGACCGCAGCAGGCCGGGCGAATTGCGCGATGAATTTTTGCATTTGAAAATAGAATATTTTCTGTATATGCGCGACTGGTTTCACCTCGCGAATTATCTGAGAGTCTTGCCAAGCGGTCTGTCGCCCCGTATGGTCGATTTCCTCCGCCTATGCCATGAAACCGCGATTGCGCTTGGTACACGTGAGGTTGACAAATATGCCGCCTTGCGCGCGCGCTGGCGTACCGAAACCTCGGTCGACCCGGACGATGCCGTCCAATTCCTCTTTGTTCTTGGCGACGCCGACGGCGCGCTGCAGGTTGTTCGATCGGCCGTGAAGATCGGGCGCAACGACGAGTTTTTGACGGACCCCGAATGGGAAGTGCTGTTTGATGCGGATCTTGTTCCCATGCGCCGGGACGCGCGGGTTCCCGCGCTGTTCGTAGATTGGGGCCTGCTCAACTACTGGCAGGCGGCAAATCACTGGCCCGACTTTATCCGATGAAACTTCTTTTTTCTGCAAGCGCAAGATTCGGCGGCGCGGCCGTTGACGGTAACCGGCGCTTTTGGGTTCGGCCGACCGGAAGATCCGTCAGGCGTGTTCAGGCGATGGTGCTGAATGTCCTGGCGGCGCTGGCAGGCGTTTGGATACCCGAAGCGCATGCGGCAGGCCCGTCCCTCTGGCTCGCTCCCACGATCAGCAGCGGAACCTGCACCTTCCGGACGACGGAAATCGCCGCGGCAGACTCGTTCGAGGAGAGCAGTTCGACAAACTTCCTCAACCTCAAGGAGGCCGGATCGATCGCCTTCCGGCAGGCCAGGATCGGCTGCGTCGCGGGCCTATTTTCCGCCAATGCCGGCAACGGGAGCGCCGGCGATCACGTCTTGCTGCAGGTCCTTCTCGATGGCGCCCCCTGCGCGCCTCTCACCGGCGGCTATATTTTTGCGAATTCCGGCGAGGACACGAGTTCGCATACCGTGGCATTCTTCTGCGGCGCCAAGATCCCCGCAGGGAACCATACGGTTCAGGTACGGTACGCCAGCGGACTGGGCGGGAAGTCGTCGTTTTTTCAGCGCACGCTGGAGATCACACACCAATAGCGCGCGTATTTCGCGCGCCCCGATCGGCACACATCCGAATTTTCGGATCGGCAAAACCGCGCCTTCGCGATTCCTCGCGGCGAAATACCGGCGCGCGGGACGAATTGACGGCGAACGGCATGAATTGACGCTGTTTTGACGGCCCTTTGACGGCGCTCCTGACGATGGCTGGGCGATCCTTGCGCTCCATCCCGGCGAACCTCTGCTCCGGGTGAACTCTCCAAAGGAGACATAGCATGCGTCAACAAGCGTTAGTCCTGACGGCGGTTCTTTTGGCTTCCGGGGGATATTTAATGACGGCAAGCCGTGCTGCAGCGCAGGACCGGCTTTTCGTTGCGACGAGCACCGGCAGCTGCACGATCAAGAAAACGGAATACGCCGCGGTCGCCGGCTTCGATGAAAGTACGCGAACGACCTATGACGACCTTCCATCCGTGACGACCACCTTCACGCAAAAAAAGAAGGGCTGCGTGGGGGGCACGTTCTACGCCAACGCCGGTGCCGAGACGGATGACAACGAACTTTTGCTGGAGGTTCTCCTCGACGGCGTACCCTGTACCCCTCTCACCGGCGGCTATGTTTTTGCGAACGGCGGCACGGATTTCTCCTCGCATGCGGTCGGGTACTTCTGCGGCGCCAGCGTGGCCCCGGGTACGCACACGATCAAGGTGGATTACGCCTCTGAGAACGGAGGCAAGGTCGCATTCTACCAGCGCACGCTGACGGTCGCTCATGATTAGCGGTTTGCAGGGGGAGGACGCGGATGTCTGTCCTCAAGTCCTGCCCGTTGCAAGCGCCTTTTGAAGCCGGTTTCACGCGCGTGGCGTCAACCAACATCGAAGGAAAAACCTACCATGATCATAAAAAAAATCGTGTCTGCGGCCATTCTGGTACCGTTGCTGGTTTCGGCAGCCTGGGCGGGTGGCCACCATTCGTCCGATCCAAGATACGCTGCTCCAGCAGATCCGTCAGCAACGCCGGCCGGATTCGGCACCGATGCCAAGGTCGCACTTCTCTGGCACTGGTCCGAAGGCGTTATCCGCTCCGTCGGCGTCACGAAAGTGAGCAGCGGCGGCAAAGGCGTCATCTGCATCACCCCCAAGGTCGCTCTTGACGTGAACGGCATTTTTCCGATCGTGTCGTTTTCCCCCGAGGAATCCAACACGCTGGCGGGATTTGCCGGTTCCCGAAACGAGGCCGAACTCTGCAAGGGGTCCAAAGACATCGAGGTGGACACCTATGAGTCCAACGGCAAGAGCGCCACGCCCAGCAACGATGTCGGCTTTTACCTGATCATCGAATAGCAACGCCATCTGATGCACGCCGCCCGCCGAAGCAATTCGGCGGGCAGGCTGCTGCAAGGGAGTGGCGAAGCCTCTCAGAATAACCACAAGAAAGGGAACGCCACAAAGCGCTGGCCGGCGCAGCATCCCGATCATGTCCAGGGTTTCCACCTCCGGCCCAGGAATAGCGATCGTCGGCTGTTTCGCATCCCCTGCTCAGGATAGTGTTGCGGAAATTTATCGGGGGATTTGACATGCCGCGCGTGGCTTCCGTGTTTTTCTGGCTTGGCGCGCTGGTCGCGACGTCGGTCCTGGCGGCGGCATTGCCGTCCGCTCCCCCTGTCGCCCCCAAAATTCCCGTGCGGGACAATTATTTCGGCACCATCGTCGAAGACGATTACCGCTGGATGGAAGATCGCAAGGCGCCGCAGTTTGTAAGCTGGATCACGGGCGAGAACGCCCATGCCCGCGCGGTACTGGCGCAAATTCCGGGTCGCGATGCGCTTCTGAAACGCATCGCCGCGCACACCGGCGGCGGCACCGCCGTGACGGGCGTGCAGTTCACGCATGGCCGCATCTTCTATCTGAAGCGCGCGCCGGCGGAGAATTCCTATAGGCTCTATGTCCGTGTTTCGCTCGCGGGACCGGAACGATTGCTGGTCGATCCCACGTTGCGCGATGCGGCCGCAAAGCACTACGCCATCGATTATTTCGCGCCGTCGCAGGACGGGACCGAAATTGCCTACGGGATTTCGGAGGGCGGTTCGGAAAACAGCGTCATTCATGTCCTGAACATCGATACGGGACGCGAATCACCCGAGACGATCGAGCGTTGCGAGGACGGCAGTCCTTCCTGGCGCGCTGACGGCAAGTCCTTCTTCTACACGCAGCAGCAAAAGCTGCCGCCGGGCGCCGACGAGACCGAGAAATATTTGAACGGTCGCGTCTTGCTGCACGTCGTCGGCAACGACCCGTCGCAGGACATGCCGATCCTGGGCAACGGCGTCAAAGGCTCGCTCACCATGACGCCCGCGAGCGTGCCGGTCATCATGGCCGTGCCGAATTCGAAATACGCGCTCGCCGTGATCAGTCCCGGCGCTCTGCCGCAGTTTGAGGCCTATATCGCGCCGGCAGACCAGGTGACGAATGCCAACGTGGCCTGGAAGCGTGTCGCATCCATCGACGATAAGGTTACGGGCGTCGCGGTCCATGGCAATCGCCTGTTCCTCGTCACCTTCAAGGACGCGCCGCGCTTCAGGGTGGTCGAGACCGATGCCGATGCGCCGGATATCGGCCATGCCAAAACGGTCGTGCCGGCGGGCGAGCGTGTCGTCGAGGATATTCAGGCGGCCTCCGACGCGCTCTACATCCGCGATCTTGTCGGCGGCCCCCATCTTTTGCGCCGCTACGATTTCGCGACCGGCAAGATCGCCGAAGTGGCGCTGCCCGCCTCCGGCGCATTGCGCGGGCCTTTCACCGATCCGGCATCGGCCGACATCATCTTCGGCATGACGGGATGGGTCTTGCCGCCACGCTGGTATGTCTCTGCGAGCGGCAAGACCACGCCGCTCGCGCTTGCGCCGCCTTGGAGTGACGATCTTTCGCCCTATGTGGCGGAGGAAGTGAAAGCGCCGGCGGCCGACGGCACGCTGATTCCGCTTTCCATCGTGCACAAGCGCGGATTGAAGCTCGACCGCAGCAATCCGCTCTGGCTCATCGGCTATGGCGCCTACGGGATTTCGCTTTCGCCGAGTTTCGCCGCGCGCTTCATTCCGCTGCTCGAGGATGGCGGGGTCCTCGCAGTGGCGCATGTGCGCGGCGGCGGCGAATATGGCGAGGAATGGCACATGGCCGCGCATCTGGCGACGAAGCCCAACACCTATCGCGACCTCATCGCCTGCGCTGCGTATCTGGTGAAGCGGGGCTATACCAATCCGAACCTGATGGCGATCCAGGGCGGCAGCGCCGGCGGCATTACGGTCGGCATGGCACTCGCCGAGCGGCCGGATCTCTTCCGTGTGGTTGTTTCCGACGTGGGCGATTCCAATGCGCTGCGCGCGGAAGAAGAAACGGACGGCGCAGCCAATTCGCTGGAATATGGCAGCACGAAGACCAAGGAAGGGTTCCGCGCGCTTGCCAGCGTCGATGCCCTGAGCCATGTGCGTGACGGTGTCGCCTACCCGGCAGTGCTGCTGACGACCGGCATGAACGATCCGCGCGTCGCGCCCTGGCAGCCGGGCAAGATGACCGCGCGCCTGCAGGCCGCAACGTCGAGCGGCCGGCCGGTGATCCTGCGCGTCGATTTTGACGCGGGCCACGGCATCGGTTCGACCAAATCCCAGCAGGACCAGGAAATGGCCGACAAGATGGCGTTCTTCTATTGGCAGATCGGAAAGCCGGGCTATCAGCCACGGCATTGAACCGGAATATCCGAGTTCGTGAATCTATTAAGCATCTAATATTAAACGAGAATTAGTGTGTGGCGGAGCCGGAGGGATTCGAACCCTCGGTACGTCTTTACAACGTACAACGGTTTAGCAAACCGCCGCCTTCAGCCTCTCGGCCACAGCTCCGCAATGAAGCACTCTTGCCCTAGATCGGGCGGGGTCTCAAGCCTG
>JAATGL010000103.1 GCA_015654705.1 Alphaproteobacteria bacterium
CGCCTTCCTTCGACTTCATGAAGGAGGTCTTGTTCTCCTCGCGGATGATCTCCATGCAGAGTTCGACGCACTCGTCGCAGATGAAGACCGTCGGTCCCGCGATGAGCTTTCGAACCTCGTGCTGGCTCTTGCCGCAAAAGGAGCAATAGAGGGTATTCTTGGACTCGCCGCCGCCAGCCTTACTCATAGGCTCTCCCGGGCTCGATGCCCGCCTTTAAACACCGCATTGACCCACCTGGCTTTCGATACTGCATGAACCGCGCCAGCAAACCGGTTTCATCCGATTCATTCGACCACGTTAGCCGCGCCCGGATCAAGATTTGTTTAATCCGCGGAATTCCGGCATTTTTTGGATGATGCGATATGATTTACGACCTTCCGTCACCGGTTTCCGGCCGCCGTTCCATCACGGTATCGATCAAGCCGAACGCTTTGGCCTCCTCGGCCGACATATAGGTATCCCGATCCAGCGCTTTTTCAACCGCCTCGACGCTCTGACCGGTGTGCTTGGCGTAGATCTCGTTGAGCCGGCGCTTCAGCTTGATGATTTCCTGGGCGTGGCGCGCGATATCGGCCGCCTGGCCGTAATAGGACGCCGAAGGCTGATGCACCAGGATTCGCGAATTGGGCAGACAGTAGCGCTCGCCCTTCTTGCCGGCGCAGAGCAGCAGCGAGGCGGCGGACGCCGCCTGGCCCACGCAATAGGTCTGCACGGCGGGGCGGATATATTGCATCGTGTCGTAGATCGCCATGCCGGCGGTCACGATGCCGCCGGGCGAATTGATGTACATGGAGATCTCTTTCTTGGGGTTCTCGGCCTCCAGAAAGAGCAGTTGCGCCGTGATCAGGCTGGCGCCGTAATCCTCCACCGGCCCGGTGACGAAGAGCACGCGCTCCTTCAGCAGGCGGGAATAGATGTCGTAGGCGCGCTCGCCGCGGGCGGTCTGCTCGACCACCATCGGCACCAGCGTATTCATATAGACGTCGCGAGGGTCGTTCATGGAACTTCCTGATTCGAGTGAAGGAGCCTAGGGCGCGGGCCCGCCCTGTCAACGTCCATATAGGGACTTCGGCCGGCGAATGCGACCTTGATCTGCGTTCGGAAAAGTCGGCGCGCCTGTAAAACCATGGTTCCTGGCGCTGAAGCGTGTTATAAATCCGTGATGACTGCGAAGGTAGAGAAAAAGGGATCCTTGGCTGAAGCGCTTGACGGCGGCGGCGTGGAGGACGTGCTCTCCCAGCGGCACGAGGAAGTAGAAGCCCTTCTCCAGGAAGCACGCGATGCACGGGCCGAGGGCCGTTTTAGCCCACTCGAGCCTCTTCACGAGTTCCTGCGCAGGGCGCGAAAGCGGCACCGAGCGCATCGCTGACACGGGCGTCGGCAATGGCCACTCCGCGCGTCGTTCTTTCCGATCCCGCGCTCGCCGATCTCGACGGAATTTGGGACTACATCGCGCAGGATGCGTCTCCTGTCATTGCCGATCTCGTCACGGCGCGCCTCTACGAGGCGATGCACCGAGCCGCCGAGCGGCCACTTCTGTATAGGGAACGTCGCGAATTTTGTCGGCCGCCCCCCGGCGCGTGAACGTTCGCGCTACGCGATCTTCTATGACGCGCTTGCGAAGGGAGATGGCATTTTCGTTTGGCGCATTCTGCATGGCTCAAGGGATCTACCGGAGCTCGTTGTCCGCCTCATCCAGGCCACGTGATCCCTTCCCGCACAGATGTTCAAGCGCCCTTCAGTTTCTCCGCCGCCTCGTCGGGATCGAGGAACAGGGTTTCGCGGTCGACCTTGCGGTCGGTCACGTCGGCCAGTTCGGCGATGAAATCCACCACCTTGTCCTCGAAGATCGGGGCGCGGATTTCGGCCTGCGCCTGCGGGTTCTTGGAATAGAACTCGAAGACCTGCTGCTCCTGGCCGGGGAACTGGCGGGCGCGCTGCGCGATGGCGCGCTGGATCTCATCCGGCGCCACGCTGAGGCCGTTCTGCTCGCCGAGGCGCGCCAGCACCAGGCCCAGCCGCACGCGGCGCTCGGCGATGTCGTGATATTCCTTCTTGACCTCGTCCTCGCTCTGGCCCTCGTCGAGCACCGTCTTGCCCTCGCGCTTCAGCTCGGCCTCGACCTGGCTCCAGATGCCGTTGAACTCGCCTTCCACCATGGTCGGCGGCAGCGCAAAGGAATGCTGCGCGTCGAGCGCGTCGAGAATGCGCCGCTTCAGGTGCAGACGGCTGGCGCGCGAAAAATCGCTCTTCACCTGCTCGCGCACCCGGTCCTTCAGCACGCCCAGCGAGTCCAGACCCAGCTTCTTGGCGAGCTCGTCGTCGATCGCCAGCGGATCGGGCGCCTTCACGTCCTTCACCGTGACCGCGAACACCGCATCCTTGCCGGCCAGCCTGGCTTCGGGATAGTCGGCCGGGAACGCGACCTTGACCTCGCGCGCCTCGCCGCTCCTGGCGCCGATCAGCTGTTCCTCGAAGCCCGGGATGAACTGGCCCGAGCCCAGCACCAAGTTGAAATCGCTGCCCTTGCCGCCCTGGAATTCCTCGCCGTCGACGCTGCCGACGAAATCGATCGTCACTGTGTCGTCCAGCTCGGACGGCGCGTCGGGAGCGCGCGACGAATAGGTGCGCGACTGCTCGGCCAGGCGCTTCAGCGCGTCGTCGATATCGGCATCGGTCACGTCGGCGACCAGCCGTTCGACCTTGAGCTTGGAGACATCGGCGAGCTCGAAATCCGGCATCAGGTCGACCTTGACGGTGAATTCCAGGTCCGCCTTGCCGTCGACGACTTCCTGCAGTTCACCGACCGGCTCGACCTGCGGCGCGAAGGCCGGCTTCAGCGCGTTGTCGGCGATCGCCTTCTGGCTGCCCTCGTTGACCACTTCCTCGACGACCTCGCCCATCATGGACTTGCCGAACTGCTTCTTGAGGAAGGAGACCGGCGCCTTGCCGGGACGGAAGCCCTTCAGATGCATGCGCGGCTTCATCTCCTCCAGGCGCGCCACGACCTTCTGGTCGAGGTCGCCCATCGGCACCACGATCCGGTATTCGCGGCGCAAGCCTTCGGAGACGGTCTCGGTGATCTGCATCTGTCTTTATCCTGCTTCCTATCGTCTTCGTCCGTCCGGCCTTCCGCCGTCTCGGCGGGGCGGACAACCTGCCAGTTGGTGCGGGCGAAGGGACTTGAACCCCCACGACTTGCGTCACTGGAACCTAAATCCAGCGCGTCTACCAGTTCCGCCACGCCCGCCTTTTTCGGGGCTCCCTCCGAAGAAAAATGGTCCCAAGGCTTCCGGAAGGGCGCCCCCTATAGCAGGGGTTTTCCCAAAGGCAAAGGCCGCCGGCGCGCGGGCGCCGACGGCCTTCTTGAGGGCGGTAAACCGCCGCTATCGGAGGATCCGGGTGACGGCCTTGCCGTCGACCGTATCGGCCGGCGGCACGCCCAGGATGCTCAGGATGGTCGGGGCGACGTCGACATTGTGCATCTTCGGCACGATGACGTTGTGCCTGATGTTGGGCCCGGCGGCATAGAAGCTGGCGCTCATATTGGGGCCGTTGGAGTCGTGGCCGTGCGCGCCGTAGAAGCCGGCCACCGAGAAGACCGTGGTCGCCGGATCGTAGGCCGGATCGCCCACGCGGGCGACGCCGGGGCTCTGCACGCCGTCGAAATTATAGCCTTCCGCCATGATGGCGAAGACGTCGCCCGAATCCTGGCCGACCTGGTCGCTGGTGCAGAAGCCCGGCTGGCCGCAATCGCCCGGCCGCCGTGACCTGGGTGAATATCCTCTTCTTGGACAGCGAATAGTTGAAGTTGGCGTTGGGATCGATCGCGCTGCGGAAGTAATCGGCGATGGCGGCGACCAGGGCGGTGTAGGTCGCGGTATCGACCGTGCCGCCGGATTCGCGTCCCGCCAGATTGATGTAGACATTCGCCGCCGGGCCGCTGGTGCGGATGGTGACGGCGGTGTTGACGAGCGAGCCGTCGAACCCTTTCGCGATCAGCGCCGCCTTCAGCAGGTTGGTTGCGTTGACGGAGGTGTGGAAGGGCGCGAAGCCGTGGTCCGACACCACGATGACGTTGCTGCGCGGTTCGCCATCGGCTCTGGTGCCGATCTTGCGGATGACCGCGTCGACCGCGTCATTGGCCGTCTCGTAAGCAAAGCGGACATGGTTCTCGTAGCGGCGGATCTTCGCCTTGTCCTGGTTGGCGCCGATCGTCGTGGCGTCGGTCGGATTGGTGGCCTGGCGCGGATCGGTCAGCAGGAACTGATGGCTCGACCCGTCCGGCTCCTCGAAATAGAGCATGACGAGGTCGGCATCGGGATGCTGGTCGATCGCGCGCAAGGCAAGGCGCGTCTGATAGGCGATGAAGGTCTTCACCTGGTCGTCGAAGATGTCCTCGAGGTCGGTGTCGGCGAAATTGCTGAAGCCGGCCGACAGGCGCTCGGGGATACGGTAATCGTCCTGCGGCGCCCAGAAGCCGACATGGTCGTTGGTGTCGTCCACATCGTCGAGGACGGCGGTGTTGCGCGGAATGAAGTTCGCGCCGTAGCGGGCGAAGCGCACCTGCGACAGGTCCGGCGCCAGGTTCACGAGATAATAGGCGGCGCCGACCACCTCGCCGCTGCCCTCGAAGAAGAAGGGCGCGGATTTGTGCGGCCTGACATAGGCGGGCCCGGTGGAGGGATGACGGAACGGCCCGGCGGGGATCGGCTGGCCGGCGTCGAAGAACACCAGCGTGTCGTAATTGACCACGCCGTCATCTGTGGTGTCGATCGCGGCGGCCTTCATCGTGTATTGCAGCGTGCGGCCGAAATCGCCGGTGGTGCCGCAGGTCGACGAGGTGGTCGGCGAGCAATAGAGCGTTTCGAGTGGGGCGGTCGTCACTTCGACGGGGCTGAAGGAGGGATGGCCCGCGCCGGCGAGCTGGTCCTGGATGGTCTGGTCGGGGGCGAACGCCGAAGCGGTCAGGTCGAAGCCCTGCGCGCTCAGGCCGCCGAAGGCGCCGAACGGAACCGTGTCGTTGACGGTACGCGTCGGCACCGCATGCTGGACGACCGTTCCGTTGATGCCGATATCGGCGCCGTCGCCGCCCGCCCAGGTCGCGGTCACGACGCTGCGGCCGTTCTCGCGCAGCGTGACCCAGAGCGGCTTCGCCGTCGGATTGGCGGTCGGGCCGAGCGGGCTGATCGTGTAGCCGCCGATCGGCGCGGCGAAGCCGCTGATCGACGAGGACAGGGTGCCGGCGACGGTCTGGAAGGTGTTCGACGGAATGTCGTTGTGCACCGCCGTCGAGCCGGTCGCGATCGCGATATGCGAAACCGCAGTCAGCGACGGCGTCGCGGTGATGTTCTGCGCCGCATGCGAACCGACGGAACGCAGCAGGCCGATGCCCTTCACGCCCGGAGCGATATACTTGTCGACGAAGCGGGGAGCCGCGCCATCCAGCGAAATCAGAATCACTTTCGGAACCGGGCCGTTGGGCGGCAGCGGTTTGCCGACCTTGCCGAAATCGGCCGCTTCGGCGGCAAATCCGACCCATGACAGCGCGGCGGCTGCCATCAACATGTGCTTGAGCGCGTGTTTCATTTTTCCCTCTGCAGTTGACTGCAGGGGGATCATCGATCATGACTTTTTCTTCATGATGACGATCACATTGAGCATTGGTGACATCGTCTCCATGATCGCGGACAGGCGCCCAACGATTGAAGCCCGACCCGCCCATGGCGGATCGGGCTCCAATTCCGTTAGACGGTTATCGTCTCACACGAACTGGCGCAGGACGAAGTACAGCCCGCCTGCGATGGCCATGGCGGCGGGCAGCGTCAGCACCCAGGCCATCGCGATCGAGCGGATGGTGCTCCATTGCAGGCCGGAACCGTTGGCCGCCATGGTGCCCGCGACGCCGCTCGACAGGATGTGGGTGGTGGAGACCGGCAGGCCGTAGACCTCGGCGGCGCCGATGGTGAGCGCGGCGACCAGTTCCGCCGAGGCGCCCTGGGCATAGGTCAGGTGGGTCTTGCCGATGCGCTCGCCCACCGTCACCACGATCCGCTTCCAGCCGACCATGGTGCCCCGTCCCAGCGCGATGGCGACGCAGACCTTGACCCAGAGCGGAATGAAGCGCGTGCCGGACTGCAGGTCGCCGGTATAGGCCTTCAGCGTCGCCGTCTCGGCGCTTGAGAACTTCGCCCCGGCCTTGGGCAGCAGGCGGATGGCGTCGCCGGTCAGATACATGTCGTTGCGCAGATTGGGCGTCGCGGCGGCAGGCACATGGGCCAGTGCACCGTAATTCTTCACATTGTTCGCGATGTCGCCGGAGAGCGCCGCAAGGCCGGCATAGACCCGCGGCTGGTTGAGATCGCGGTCGCGCAGCGCGTCGCCGACGGCGCGCCGTGCGTCCTGCGGCGTCATCGCGGGATGGCCCTGTTCGTGCGTGACGAACACCTTCTGCGCGTCCGTCGCCGCCTGGATGAAGGACGGCGTCGCCGCATCCGGCATGGTGCGGTTCAGCGCATAGGCGGTCGGCGCGGCGCCGATCAGGATTAGCATGATCAGGCCCATGCCCTTCTGCCCGTCATTGCCGCCATGGGCGAAGGAAACGCCGGTGCAGGTCAGGATCAGGATGCCGCGGATCCACCAGGGCGGCGGCGCGGCACTTTTGGGCTCTTCGTAGAGCTGCGGCGCGCGCACCAGGAACTTCATCACCAGCAGCAGCAGGGCCGAGAAGACGAAGCCCATCAGCGGGCTGAACAGCAGCGCCTCGCCGACATTGAGGGCCTGGTTCCAGTCGACGCCGGAGGTCGCCTGCCCCGCCGGCGCCATCAACTGGTTGGCAAGGCCGACGCCCATGATCGAGCCGATCAGCGCGTGGCTGGAGCTGTTGGGAATGCCGAGCGCCCAGGTGCCCAGATTCCACACGATCGCCGCGATCAACAGGGCGAAGATCATCGCATAGCCGGCGTTGCTGCCGACCTGCAGGATCAGTTCGACCGGCAGCAATGTGATGACGCTGTAGGCGACGGCGCCGGAGGACACCATGACGCCGAGGAAATTGAACGCGCCCGACCAGATGACGGCGACGACCGGCGCCATCGAATGGGTATAGATCACGGTCGCCACCGCGTTGGCGGTGTCGTGGAAGCCGTTGACGAACTCGAAG
>JAATGL010000090.1 GCA_015654705.1 Alphaproteobacteria bacterium
CCCAGATGCTCCTTGGGCGTGACGTAGCAGAGCATCGCGGTGCCGAACCAACCGATCATCGCCGCGCCGATCGCACTGGTGATGTGGTCGTAGCCGGGCGCGATATCGGTGACGAGCGGGCCCAAGGTATAGAAGGGCGCCTCGTGGCAATGCTCGAGCTGCAGGTCCATGTTCTCCTTGATCTTGTGCATCGGCACGTGGCCGGGGCCTTCGATCATCACCTGCACGTCGTGACGTTGCGCGATTTTGTTCAGTTCGCCCAGCGTTTCGAGCTCGGCGAACTGCGCCGCGTCGTTGGCGTCCGCCGTCGAGCCTGGGCGCAGGCCGTCGCCCAGGCTGAACGACACGTCGTATTGCGCCAGCAATTCGCAGATCTCCTCGAAATGCGTGTAGAGGAAATTCTCCCGGTGATGTGCCAGGCACCACTTGGCGAGGATCGAGCCGCCGCGCGACACGATGCCGGTGACGCGCTCGGCGGTCAGCGGAATATGCGCCAGCCTGACGCCGGCATGGACGGTGAAATAATCGACGCCCTGCTCGCACTGTTCGATCAGCGTGTCGCGATAGATCTCCCAGGTGAGGTCCTCGGCCACGCCGCCGACCTTCTCCAGCGCCTGGTAGATCGGCACTGTGCCGATCGGCACCGGCGAATTGCGCACGATCCATTCGCGGATCGTGTGGATGTGGCGGCCGGTGGAAAGGTCCATCACGGTGTCGGCGCCCCAGCGGATCGCCCACACCAGCTTGTCGACCTCCTCCGCCACGCCCGAGGTGACGATGGAATTGCCGATATTGGCGTTGACCTTGGTCAGGAAGTTGCGGCCGATGATCATCGGCTCGCTTTCCGGGTGATTGATGTTGGCGGGAAGGATGGCGCGGCCGCGTGCGATCTCCAAACGCACGAACTCCTCCGTGATCTGCTCCGGGATCGCGGCGCCGAAGGAATTGCCGTCGGCCAGCGCGCTGCGCCCCAGATTCTCGCGCGCGGCGACGAATTTCATCTCCTCGGTGACGAGACCCTGGCGCGCGTAATGGAGCTGCGTGACGTTCCTGCCCGGTTTCGCGCGCAATGGCTTCAAACCTGCGCGGTCGAACTGCGCCACCGACAGCAATTCGCCGCGCTTCAGTCCGTCATCCTCGGGCTTGCGCGCGCGGCCGTCATATTCCTCGACGTCGCCGCGCCCCACGATCCACGCGCGACGCCGCGCGGCCAGGCCCTTCTCGATATCGATCCGCGCCGTTTCATCCGTGTACGGACCGGAGGTGTCGTAGAGGCGCAGGGGCGGCTCGCCGCCCGACAGCGCCACTTCGCGGAACGGCACGCCGTCCACCAGGATCTTCCGCGAACCGGGCAGCGGCCCGCGCGTGATCTCGACGATCTTCTGATTCAGGACGGGTTTGTTCATCTGGCCTCTCCCTACGCCGGGACTAACCGGATCAGGTTCAAAGGGACCCGCGGAATTGCGATCTCAGCGCCGTATCGGGCGCGCCCCTGGGACGGGCGAATGATGGTCGCCGCCGCCGCCAAGTCAAGCGTTGCCGCAGTGCAGCAAGCGAACCGAAATTTTGTGGCTTTCAAGGCCCCGCGATGTGGTCGATAAAGCTCCCAGAAGCCCCCGTGCTGAAAGGCCGTCATGACCACAACCATCCGCCGCGCCACGCCGGACGACGCCGACGAGACCGCAGCCGTCTTCAGCGCCTCCTTCGGCAGCATGGATTTCGTGCCCAAACTGCACAGCGCCGAAGAGGATCGCGAATTCGTGCGCGAGCTGATCGCGGACAAGGAGACCTGGGTGGCGGAGCGCAACGGCCGGATCGTGGGGTTCGCCTGCATCGACGGCGGCTGGCTGGAGCAGCTCTATGTGCATCCCGCGCGCCACAACACCGGAACAGGCACCAAGCTGTTCCAGCATGTGACGCACGAACATCCCAATGGCTTCCAGCTCTGGACTTTTCAGGCCAATGCCGGCGCGCGGCGCTTCTACGAGCGCCATGGCTGCGCGCTGGTGAAACTAACCGACGGCAGCGGCAATGAAGAAAAGACGCCGGACGCTCTCTATGTCTGGCCGGCGGGGGCGGTTTAGTCAGCCCGCGGCGAACCGCGCGAATTCGGCGATCACACCCTTCACCGCCGCAGTGACGATCTTCTCGCCCGCCTCGACGCTGGCCTGCGACGGATCGGAGCCGATGCGGCCGTCCGGGAAGCGGCGGCGATAATCCTCTGCATCATAGATCGGGCCGACCGGCGCGATCCGCGGCGTCATCGTCACGCTCTTCTGCGCCTCGGGATAGCCGAAATAGGTGACGGAGACTTCCGACGGCGTCGCGTGATGGCCCTCGCCCACCGGGAAAAGCTGGCGGCAGAGATCGCCGACGCCGGCCAGCTCCCACCAATTGCGCAGCGTGCAGCGCAGCGGCGCACGGTTGGAGCCCTCCGGCCCGAAGGTGATGCCGTGATACATCTCCGAGAACGCGGCGTTGATCGTGGCGATGTTGCCGCCATGGCCGTTCAGCCAGTAGATGCGCTCGAAGCCGTGGCGCGTCAGCGACTGCGCCCAGTCGAACATCGCCGCGATCATCGTGGAGGGCCTCAGCGTGATGGTCCCCGCGAACGCCATGTGATGCTGCGCCTGGCCGACATTGAAGGTCGGGCCGATCAGGATGCCCGCCTCGTCGCCCGCGCGCCGGGCGATGATCTCCGGACACAGCGCGTCGGTGCCGAGCAGCCCGTTCGGCCCATGCTGCTCCGTCGAGCCGATGGGAATCAGGATCGCCCTGGAGGTCTCCAGATAGGTGTCGATTTCCGGCCAGGACGAGAGATGAAGCTGCATGGCGTATCCTTTGGTAAGCGCTTAGCGTCCCGAATCTGCCGGTCGGCGTCAAAACCGGTCGCGCCCTTCATGATAGGCGCTATCCGCGAAAGAGCGAACAGCATGATCCCCTGGATTCTCCTGGATAAGGCGCCGGTTCCGGGCGGCGGCGAACTGCGGCTGATGCGGCGCGGAGAGGAATTCTCGATCCTGTCCGGCGCCACCACGCTGATGAACAGCCGCATGAGCGGATCGGAGAAAGCGCTGGCGGAGCTCGCCTGCGAACGCATCGGCAGCCGGGCGAACTGCCATGTCCTGATCGGCGGATTCGGAATGGGTTTCACCCTGCGCGCCGCCCTCGCCTGTCTGCGCGCCGATGCGCTGGTGACCGTCGCCGAACTGGTGCCCGCGGTCGTGACCTGGGCGCGCGGTCCCATGGCGGACCTCTCCGCCGCCTGCCTGGCCGATCCGCGCGTGCGGATCCGCGAGGAGGATGTGCGCGGCACCATCGCTGCCGGTGCGGCGCGATACGACGCGATCCTGCTCGACGTGGACAACGGTCCGGACGGCCTGGCCCAGAGCGCGAATGACAGGCTTTATACGCTGAACGGCCTGCATGCGGCGAAGCGCGCCCTGCGCTCCGGTGGGGTGCTGGCGGTCTGGTCGGCGGCGCCCGATCGGGACTTCGCGCGCCGGCTTGCGCAGGTGGGCTTCGCGGCGGAGGAGATAAAAGTGCGCGCCAACAGCAACGGCCGCGGCGCGCGCCATATCATCTGGATGGCGAGGAAGATCTGAGCGTCACCCGGTCAGCATCGCCGCCAGCTTCCCGATCGCTTTTTTCCAGGCGGCGCGTTCGCTCTCGACCGCCGCGCTGCCCGAAAGCTTGTTGGACTGCAGCGCGATCTGCGCCTTCCCCGGCCCCTTGGCATAGAATCCGACTTCCAGCCGGCCGGTCTTCTTCCATTTGCCGCGCCAGTATTTGTCGGTGGTCCTAGAGGTCTCCTCGAACGCGCCGGGCGGGAACCAGTCCTTGCGCGTCTTCGGATCGGTGGCGGCGGCGAACAATTCCGGCAGGCCGACCGGCATCACCTTGGTCACGCTGACCGAGAACTCGCCGTCGCATTTCTGGTTCATCGCGCGGATGCCGCGGGCGCGCTCGTAGCTCACCGCGATCATCTGGCCCCACCAGCGGCCGGCCCCCATGTTTTCGTTCAGCAGCGCGACGATGCCCTTGTGGTCGCGCCCGGCCGCGCCGGCCTTGTCGAGCGCCGCGAACCATTCGTCCCAGCCCTTGCCGGTGCGCGCCTTGATGCCGGCATCGGTCATGATGGGCCTGGCGCCCGTCTCGACCTTCTGTTGCTCCTGGACCGCCATGGCCTAATCTCCCTTCCGCCCGACCATTCTAACAGCGAAGCGGGGTTCTTCCATGGCCGACAATCCGGGGCCGCTCAAGGGCGTCACCGTGCTGGACCTGACCGAATTCATCTTCGGGCCCTATGCCACCCAGACGCTGGGCGATCTGGGCGCCGACGTGATCAAGATCGAAAATCCCGGCGGCGACCACCAGCGCCACGGCTCCAAATATGCCCGGAGCGAGGACATGAGCGCCTCGTTCATGTCCTTGAACCGCAACAAGCGCTCCGTCGTGCTCGACCTGAAATCGCCCGACGGCGCGGCGCGGCTGCGCGCGCTGATCCCGACCGCGCAGGTCTTCATTCACAATGTCCGCGCCGACGCCATGGCGCGGCTGGGCTTCGGCTATGACGACGTGGCCAGGATCAACCCCTCCATCGTCTATGTGCATTGCGTGGGCTACGGCTCGGACGGGCCCTATGCCGGGCGCCAGGCCTTCGACGATCTGGTGCAGGCCGCCTCCGGAGCCGCCGATCTGCTGCCACGGGTCGACGGCAATCCCGAGATGCGGCTGCTGCCCTCCTTTCTCGCGGACAAGGTTTCCAGCCAGCATGCGATCTGGGCAACGCTGGCGGCGCTGTTCCACCGCGAGCGCAGCGGCGAAGGCCAGTTCGTCGAGGTGCCGATGTTCGAAAGCTTCACCAGCTTCCTGCTGGCCGAACATCTCTATGGCGAGACCTTCGAGCCGTCGGTCAGCCATATGGGACACACGCCGGCGCTGGCGGCCGATCGCCGACCTCTCAAATGCAAGGACGGCTATATCGCCATCCAGCCGGTGAGCCGCGCGGCGTCGGCCAGGTTCCTAGAGCTCGGCGGCATGCCCGGCGCCTATGAAAGCCCCCGCTTCGCCAGCGCGCCGAGGGAGCGCCGCGTCGCGGTCCATTACGAGATGCTGCGCGAGGCGGCGCTGGCGCATGGCGTCGCGGACTGGATGCGGCTGGGCGACGAGCACCGCATCCCGATCATGCGCGCCAACACGCTGGACGGCGTGCTGGACGATCCGCATCTTAAGGCGGTGGAGTTTTTCGAACTGCGCGAGCATCCCAGCGAAGGCAGATGGCGGTCGATGAAGCCGCCGGTGAAGTTCTCGAAGACGCCCGCCAGCGTTCGCACCGACCCGGAAAGCCCCGGCGCCAGCACGGACGCGGTGCTCGACCGAGTCGGCAAGGCGACCGAATAATCCGCGTCAGGGCGGAACGGCGAACGGCCGGACCTGCGCGAGAAGAATACGAAGGAACGCCTTGCGCGACGAGAAAATTGCCAGGTGCCCACCGCCTTCGATGGGCACGAACCGCTTCGCGGGCGCCTGGATGTCGTCGAAATAGGCGCGGGTGACTGCCGGCACGGTGAGGCGATCCTGCGTGCCCTGAATGACGACGATGGGCACTGCGAAGCGGCGCGCGCTCTTGCCGAGATCGTCGCGCAGGATCTCCTCCCACATCGCCTGCTGGGAGAAGACCGCACCCGGCGGCAGCCCGCCGCCCGACAGGATGCCGCGCAGGAGCGACCACACCATCGCGGGCGTCAGGCGTGTGGTTTCGGTGCGGGGGTCGAGCGCGTTGGCCCATTTCACCCACGCCCACTTCTTCAGTCCCTGCGCCGGATAGGGCGGCGGCCCCGCGGCCGTGAGTTCTTCGACGGCGTCCTTGTTGCCCAGGACGCGCGCCTGGGCGAGCAGGAGCGGATAGGCCGCCTCGGCATCCCGCTCGAGATTCACGATCTGCCCGGTGCCGACATAGACCGAGAAAAGGTCCGGCCGCGCCTGCACCATATGAACACCCAGCAGCGAACCCCAGGAATGCCCCAGGAGGATGATCTTGTCCTTGTGAAGATGGGCGCGAAGATATTGAGCGACGGCGATGCCGTCCCGCGTCATTTGCGCGATAGTCATGGACGACGCGACGGCCGGGCCGGAGCGGTCGAAGGTCCTGCCCTCGCCGCGCTGATCCCACATGACCACCGTGAACTGCCGCTCCCAGTCGCGGTACAGCAGCGTGCTCGGGATCGTCGAGAATCCCGGTCCGCCGTTCAGCCACAGGATCACGGGATTGTTCCGATCCTCGCCCCGGATCTGCACCCATTGCGCGATCCCGCCGATCTGGACGAATTGCCCTTCGTCGATGCCCTTGGCCGGATCGATCCGCATCGCGGTGCGGTACGCGTAGGCGCAAATGCCCAGCGCCAGGACGACGGCGAACCCGATCGCCAGCGCCCCCCAAAGCAGCAATTTCCGCATGGCCACCTCGTTTATACTATCGGTATAAAATACTCATAGTATATTATCGGCGCCATGTCGAGTCGCACCAAGCCTTCCGCGCCGATCGGCCCGAAACGGGCGCGCACGCGCGCGCGCCTGCTGGACGCGGCGGCCGAGCTTTTCCAGCGTCACGGCATCAGCGCCGTCAGCCTGGACGAGGTCGCCCGCCATGCGGGCCTGACGAAGGGTGCGATCTACGGCAATTTCGAGAACAAGGACGATCTGGTGGTGGCCGTGGCGGTGGAACGTATCGCCCGGCCGCGGCCGGTCTTCACCGCCCATGCGCCGCTGCGCGACCAGCTGCGCGCGCTCGTCAAACAGGCCGCGGCGAAAACGCCGGAAGCGATGAAGCAGCTGCGCTTTATCATCGAGCTCGATCTCTATGCCCTGACGCACGAAGCCGTCCGCAGCCGTCTGCAGGCCTTTGCCGAAGAACGCTACCGCGCTTCCGCCGAAGGCCTCGCGAGGATCGCGCACAAGGGCGAATTGCCGCTGCCCCCCGCGCAATTCGCCGTCGCCGTCCACGCGCTGATGAACGGCCTTCTCTATCAAAGAGCCTTCTTTCCCGACCTCGTCACCGACGCGATGATCCTGAAGGCGCTCGAAGCGTTGGCGGGTTGAAGCGCCGACCGCGCGGCCTTCTTGAACCCCCCGGCCTCTCCGGCCAATATCCTCCAAAATAGCGCCGGGATGAACGCCGATGTCCGACACCCTGTTGCCCGTTCCGAAAGAGTGGCGCGAACGCGCGTTCATCGACCGCGCCGGATATGACGCGATGTATGCCCGCTCAGTCTCGGATCCGGACGGCTTCTGGGCGGACGAGGCGAAGCGCATCGACTGGATCAGGCCGTTCTCGACCGTGAGGAATGTGTCCTGGGATCCCGACAACCTCCACATCAAATGGTTCGAGGACGGGACGCTGAATGTCTGCGCCAATTGCGTCGACCGGCACCTGGCCAGGCGCGCCGACCAGACCGCGATCCTCTGGGAAGGCGACGATCCGGCGGAAAGCCGCCGCATCAGCTATCGCCAATTGCACGAAGAGGTCTGCCGCTTCGCCAATGTGCTGAAGGCGCATGGCGTGAAGAAGGGCGACCGCGTGACGATCTATCTGCCGATGATCCCCGAGACGGCTTATGCGATGCTGGCCTGCGCGCGCATCGGCGCGGTGCATTCGGTGATCTTCGCCGGATTTTCGCCGGACAGCATCGCCGGCCGCATCCAGGACTGCGCCTCGACCATCGTGCTCACCGCGGACGAGGGACTGCGCGGCGGCAAGCCGATCCCGCTCAAGAAGAACACCGACGAGGCGCTGGCCCAATGCCCGGATGTGACGACCGTCCTCGTCGTCAGGCGCACCGGCGGCGCGGTGGACATGAAGGCCGGCCGCGACGTCTGGTATC
>JAATGL010000269.1 GCA_015654705.1 Alphaproteobacteria bacterium
CTGGACAAGGATACCAGCGGCCTGCTGGTCGCCGCCAAGAACGAGCGGGCGATGAAGGGCCTGGCCAAGCAGTTCGCCAGCCACACGATCGAGCGGGCCTACCACGCCGTCGTCTGGGGGGCGCCGCGCGCCGGCGACGGCATCATCGAAGGCGACATCGGCCGCAATCCCTTCGATCGCAAGCGCATGGCGGTGGTGCGCGGCGGCGGCAAGGTGGCGCGCACGCGCTACCGGGTGATCGAGACCTTCGGCGCGCCGGAGCGGCCTTTCGCCTCGCTGGTCGAATGCCGGCTGGAGACCGGGCGCACGCACCAGATCCGCGTCCACCTGACCCATCTGGGCCATCCCCTGATCGGCGATCCGGCCTATGGGAGGGCGCGCCAGGCGCCCCGCCCGAAGACCGAGGCCGAGGCGCTGGCCTTTGCCGCCGCCGCGGATTTTCCCCGCCAGGCGCTGCACGCCTGGTTGCTGGGGTTCGATCATCCGGTATTGCACCAGCCGGTGCGCTTCGAATCGCCCTGGCCGGCCGATTTTTCCGCCCTGGTCGGCGCCCTGCGCGCCTTGAAAAATCCCTGATCCGTCCCAAATGTTACCGGGAATGGGGCAATTCTTACGACAATTTGTTGTGCAACAGCGCAGTGGTGCGTTGTTTAATCGGTGCGCGCCGGACGTTTGGGCTCGGCGCATGAAAGGGTGTGGACGATGAGCAGCCGCGGACTTCCGGCCCTGCACGGCGAAGGTGGGCTTTCGCGCTATCTCTCCGAAATCCGCAAGTTCCCGCTCCTGGAGCCGGAAGAGGAATACATGCTGGCCAAGCGCTGGAAGGCGCATGAGGACCCGGAAGCTGCGCGACGGCTGGTGACCAGCCATCTGCGCCTGGTCGCCAAGATCGCGATGGGCTATCGCGGCTATGGCCTGCCGGTCTCCGAGATCGTGGCCGAGGGCAATGTCGGGCTGATGCAGGCGGTCAAGCGCTTCGAGCCGGACAAGGGCTTCCGCCTGGCGACGTATGCCATGTGGTGGAGCCGCGCCGCGATCCAGGAATACATCCTGCGTTCGTGTTCGCTCGTGAAGATGGGCACCACCGCCGCGCAGAAGAAGCTGTTCTTCAACCTGCGCAAGGCCAAGAACAAGATCGAGGCGATCGAGGAAGGCGACATGACGCAGGCCCATGTCGCCACCATCGCCGACCAGCTCGGCGTCTCCGAGCAGGAGGTGGTCAACATGAACCGCCGCCTCTCGGCGCCGGATTCCTCGCTCAATGCGCCGCTGCGCTCGGATTCGGAAAGCGAGTGGCAGGACTGGCTGGCCGATGACACGATCGACCAGGAAACCCGCATGGCCGAGAGCGAGGAGATGGGCGAGCGCCACGCGCTTCTGACCGGCGCGCTGGGCGAACTGACCGAGCGCGAGCGCGAGATCATCCAGGCCCGCCGTCTGCAGGACGATCCGGCGACGCTGGAGGAACTGTCGCAGAAATACGGCGTCAGCCGCGAGCGCGTGCGCCAGATCGAGGTGCGCGCCTTCGACAAGCTGCAGCGCGGCATGAAAGCGGCCCTCAACGAAAAACGCAGCCACAGCCTGAGCCCGGCCTAGGGCCGGTGGGGCGGCGTCGCGGATCGCTTCCGCTTCTTCTGGGGGCCGGCGCCGCCGTCGGACTGTTGGCGCTGCTGGCCTGCTCGCCGGTGCCGCTGCTCAATCTGGCGATTTCCCGCAGCGGCTACCGCATCCTGCGCGATCTGCCCTATGGCAACGATCCGCGCCAGAAACTCGATCTCTATATTCCCGACGGCCAGAAGGCGCCCGCCCCGATACTGCTCTTTTTCTATGGCGGCTCCTGGCAGAACGGCCGGAAGCGCGATTACCTCGCCTTCGGCGAGGCCTTCGCCAGCCGCGGCATCATCGTTGCCATCGCCGACTACCGGCTTTATCCGCAAATCCGCTATCCCGCCTTTTTGCAGGACGGCGCCGAGGCGCTCGGCTTCATGCATGCCCGCGCCGCGTATTATGGCGGCGATCCGGCGCGGGTCTTCGTCGCCGGCCATTCGGCGGGCGCCTATATCGCCGTGATGCTGGGCGCCGATCCGCACTATCTGGCCGATATGCACGGCAATGCGCGCTGGATTCGCGGCATCATCGGAATCGCCGGGCCTTACGATTTCCTGCCGCTGACCGACAAAAAGCTCATTGCGCTTTTCGGCGGCGCGTCGCGCACGGAGACGCAGCCGATCCACTACATCGACGGCAAGCGCCCGCCCATGCTGCTGGTCGCGGGATCCGAGGACACCACCGTCGACCCGGCCAACACCGAAAGGATGGCGGCGAAGCTGCGCAGTTTCGGAAGCGAAGTCGAAACCAGGCTCTACCCCGGCGTCGGCCATATCGGGATCATCCTGTCGCTGGCGCCGGGTCTTCGCAGCAAGGCGCCGCTGCGCGAGGACATGCTGCGCTTCATCGCCGCGCATTGAGTATGGCCGCCATGCGCGGCAGGCGCTTCAGCCGTCGCCGCATTGTCCATAAGGTCCGGTCTGATTTTGCAGGTGGCTGCGATGACGTTGAAATTCTGGCAGGTGGATGCGTTCGCCGAGAAACCGTTCGAGGGCAACCCCGCCGCGGTGGTGCCGCTCGAGGTCTGGCTCGATACCGGCCTGATGCAGGCGATCGCGGGCGAGAACAATCTGGCCGAGACGGCGTTCTTCGTGCGCACGGCGCCGGGCGCCTATGACCTGCGCTGGTTCACGCCGACGGTGGAGGTCGACCTCTGCGGCCACGCGACGCTGGCGAGCGCCTGGACGATCTTCGAACTGCTCGAACCGGCCTTGCAGAGCATCGCGTTCCAGACCCGCTCCGGCACGCTGAAGGTCGAGCGCGGCCGCGACGGCCGTCATGTGATGTCGTTGCCCAGCAACCCGATAGAACCCTATCGGCCGGTCGCCGACTATGCCCGACAGGTGGCCGAGGCGCTCGGCAGCGCGCCGCCGGTGGAAATCCTTAAAGGCGCCAATGTGGTGGCCGTGTTCGCATCACCCGCCGACGTCCGCGCGATGAAGGGCGCCGGCCGCATCGCGGACGTGATCCCCGCCGACACGGGCCTGATCGCGACGGCGCCGGGTGATGCAGGCTACGATTTCATCTCGCGCTTTTTCGCGCCGCATCACGGCATTCCCGAAGATCCGGTGACCGGCTCGGCGCATTGCGCATTGACGCCGTTCTGGGCCGCGCGGCTGGGCAGGAAGACGCTGAAAGCCCGCCAGGTCAGCCCGCGCGGCGGCGACCTGACCTGCACCGATGACGGCGCGCGCACCATCCTGTCGGGGCCCTGCGCGCTCTACATGACGGCCGAAATCGCCATCTGACGGCGATTCCCGCAATCGCCGGATTGCGCTAAACTGATCTCATGCCCGACGCCGTTCTCGCCGATCCGATCCTGGCCCGCTTCAAGCAGGAGCTTGTGGCGCTTTACGGTAGGCGGCTGAAAAAGGTGCTGCTCTATGGTTCACGCGCGCGCGGCGACCATCGGCCGGACAGCGATTACGACGTGCTGGTGGTGCTGGAAGAGCCCCTGGATTTCTGGCCGGAGCTGCACCGTCTGGCGGAGCTGTCCAACAACATCACCATGGCGACCGCCGGGAGCGGCAACACCGTCGTGGCCTCCTTCAAGGCCATGACCGAAGCGCAGATGCAGCAGCGGACCGGCTTCATGCACAATGTGAGGCGGGAGGCCGTCGAGCTTTGAGCCCGGAGGCCGTCAATTACATGGTGATCGCGGACGCGATGCTCGACCGGGCCAGCCGCGCCTTCCTGGCCGAAATCTATGAGGACGCCGCGCGAAACGCCTATCTCGCGGCGCTGAATGCGGCGCGCGCGGTCGTCTTCGACAAGACGATGACGGCGCCCAAGACCCATTCCGGCACCCGCGCCAAGTTCCACGACCTGATTCACACCGGCATGGTTTTCGATGCGAAGCTGGTGAAATTTCTCTCGGACGGTTTCGACACCAAGCAGCACGTCGATTATGGCCCGGAGATCATCTTCGTCAGCCGCGCACAGGCCGAGGATTACCTGGCCTGCGCGACGGCATTCCTCGCCGCGGCGAAAATTCTCTGTGAATAGCGCGGCCTATTCGTTGTCCCCTTCGTCCAGTTCCTCGGCTTCGAGTTCGTCGTCTTCCTCGTCGTCGTATTCCTCGCCGAAGGCTTCGAGACCCTCGGCCAGGTAATCGCCCAGCAGCGGCATTTCGAGGAGGTATTTCGCCGTGCGCTTGGCGTGCTCGGTGCGCGCGGTCTCCAGCGCCTCGTCCCATTCGTCGAGATCGTAGGTGCCGCGCCCGACCCAGGCCAGTGCCACCAGGCTGAACTTCTCCTCCTCATCCATCGCATTGATGAACGCGGCCAGTTCCTGGCGCACAGCATCGGTCTCGGGCTGGTCTTCCAGCACGTCCGTCATGCCGTCATCGGCAGCGTTCGAGCCCTCGTCGGGGTCGGCATCGGCTTCCTTGGCGTCGAACTGCCGCGCCTTCACGATGACGAAGCGCACCTTTTCCGGCGAGATGCCGAGTTCGGGGAGTTCGTCGTCGGACGTGTCTTCGATGACGGGCATGGTGCGATCCTTTCGCTGGCGAATGTTGGTCAACGGCTGTACAGGGGTTGCGTTCCGTCATGCTGACATCGCTGTGATGCGAATTCGTGAATTGACGCCGCGTGCGCCAATCCCTACATAGGCAACGGGCCACGCCGCCCCAACGCGGCGCGAACATTCTGGAAGGAATGTCTGATGACCGCAAAAGTCCATCCGGTCGTGCGTCCCGCACGGCCTTTTTTTTCGTCCGGACCCTGCGCCAAGCGGCCGGGCTGGACCACCGAAGCCCTCAACACGGCGCTGCTCGGCCGTTCGCACCGTTCGGGTCCGGGCAAGGCCAAGCTCAAGGACGCCATCGACCGCACCAAGAGGCTTCTGGGCATACCCGATGCCTATCGCGTGGGCATCGTGCCGGCGTCGGACACCGGCGCCGTGGAAATGGCGCTGTGGTCGCTGCTGGGGCCAAGGCCGGTGGATTGCTTCGCCTGGGAGAGCTTCGGCGAGGACTGGGTCACCGACACGATCAAGCAGCTCAGGATCAAGGACAGCCGCGTGCTGAAGGCGCCCTATGGCGCGCTGCCCGACCTGACGCAGGCCAGCCCCGACCACGATACCGTTTTCCTGTGGAACGGCACGACCTCGGGCGTGCGCGTGCCGAACGGCGACTGGATCGGCGAGGCGCGCGAAGGGCTCACGATCTGTGACGCAACCAGCGCCGCCTTCGCGATGGACCTGCCCTGGGACAAGCTCGATGTGACGACCTTCTCCTGGCAGAAGGTCCTGGGCGGCGAGGCGGCGCACGGCATGATCGTTCTCTCGCCGGCCGCCGTGGCGCGGCTGGAAAGCTACACGCCGCCCTGGCCGCTGCCGAAAATCTTCCGCCTGACCAAATCCGGCAAGCTGATCGACGGCATCTTCGCGGGCGAGACCATCAACACGCCGTCGATGCTGGCGCTGGAGGATTATCTCGATGCGCTTGGCTGGGCCGAAAGCCTCGGCGGATTGAAGGCGCTGCAGGCGCGCGTCGAAGCCAATTTCGCGGTGCTCGACCGCTTCGTGCGCGAGAGCGACTGGCTGGACTTCCTGGCGGACGATCCGTCCTGTCGCTCCCACACCAGCGTATGCCTCAAGATCACCGATCCGGATTTCACCCGGCTCGACGAAGATTCGCGCTACGACGCGGTCAAGGCGCTCGCCGGACGGCTGGAGGCCGAGACCGTCGCGTTCGACATTGCCGGCCATCGCAACGCCCCGCCCGGGCTGCGCATCTGGTGCGGCGCAACGGTGGAGACATCCGATCTCGAAGCCTTGATGCCCTGGCTCGATTGGGCCTGGGCGCGGGCGAAAGGCTGATCCGATGCCGAAAGTTCTCATCGCCGATAAGCTGTCGCCCGCCGCCGTCGCGATCTTCAAGGAGCGCGGCGTCGAAGCCGATTCGATCACCGGATTGAGCAAGCAGGAGCTGCTCAAGATCGTGCATCGCTACGACGGCATCGCGATCCGTTCGGCCACCAAGATCACCGCCGAGGTGATCCGGGCGGCAAAGAATCTGAAAGTGATCGGCCGCGCCGGCATCGGCGTCGACAATGTCGACATCCCTGCCGCGACCGCCGCCGGCGTCATCGTGATGAACACCCCGTTCGGCAATTCGATCACCACCGCCGAGCACGCCATCGCGCTGATGATGGCGCTGGCGCGCGAGCTTCCCGCCGCCAACGCCTCGACCCAGGCGGGCCTCTGGGAGAAGAACCGCTTCATGGGCGTCGAACTCACCGGCAAGGTGCTGGGGCTGGTCGGCGCCGGCAATATCGGCTCGATCGTCGCCGACCGCGCCAAGGGGCTGCGCATGCGCGTGATCGCGTTCGATCCCTATCTCTCGCCCGAGCGCGCCGGAGACATGGGCGTGGAGAA
>JAATGL010000237.1 GCA_015654705.1 Alphaproteobacteria bacterium
ATTCTTCCGCCGCCGCGAAGAATTCGTAGCGCGTGAAGGGATGCGGGTCGGCCAGGCCCTGCGGATTGGCGCAGGCATTCCACGCCGTCCGGCCGATCTCGGCGGCGCGGCCGGCCAGGCGCGCGGAAAAGTCCCCTTTCGTCACGCGATCTCGAACACCGCTTCGACTTCGCAGGCGACGCCGCGCGGCAGCGAACCGGCGCCGACCGCGGCGCGCGCATGCTTGCCGGCATCGCCGAACACCTGGACGAACAGGTCGGAGGCGCCGTTGGCGACCTCGGGATGCTGGCCGAAATCGCTGATCGAATTGACGAAGACGCCGACCCGCACGCAGCGCGTCACGCGGTCGAGATCGCCATCGCAGGCGCTCTTCAACTGGGCGATGACGTTGACGGCGCACATCCGCGCCGCCGCCTTGCCGTCCTCCAGCGTGATGTCCTCGCCGACCCGGCCGACATAATGCAGCCCATCGGGGGCCAGCGTGATCTGCCCGGAGACGAACACCAGATTGCCGCTGACGACATAGGGCACATAGCTCGCCACCGGCGCGGGCGGCGTGGGCAGGGCGATGCCCAGCTCCTTCAGGCGTGCTTCGATCTTTCCGGACATGCGTGCTCCTGTTGCGAGGCGGCAAAGCTACCGCGCCGCCGCCCGGCGCGCTATAGAAAGCCAATGACGGGACCCCGCGAAGACGACGATTCCAGCCCGCTGCGCGACGGTTATGCGTGGCCGGCGGAATGGGCGCCGCATGCGCGGACCTGGATGTGCTGGCCCTGCCGCATCGAGGCCTGGGGGGGACCGGAGCAATTGCTGCGCGCCAAGCAGGCCTTCGCCCGCGTCGCGCGCGCCATCTCGACCTTCGAGCCGGTGACGATGGCGGTGCGTCCCAACGATGCCGCCGAGGCGAAGCTGGCCTGCGCCGGCAAGACCGGAATCTTCGAAGTGCCGCTGGACGATTCCTGGGCGCGCGACATGGGGCCGACCTTCCTGCGCGGACCGGGCGGCGGGCGCGCCGCGGTGCAGTGGCGCTTCAATGCCTGGGGCAACAAATATCAGCCCTATGCCGAGGACGCGGTGCTGGCGACACGCATTGCCAGGGCGGCGGAGGCGCGCGTCTACGAAGCGCCGCTGGTCTGCGAAGGCGGCGCGATCCACAGCGACGGCGCGGGTACGCTGATCACCACCGAGCAATGCCTGCTGAACGCCAACCGCAATCCGAACCTGACGCGGCAGGAGATCGAGGAACGCCTGGCGCTGCACACCGGGGCGCGGCGGATCGTCTGGCTGGGCGACGGATTCTCGGACGACGAGACCGACGGCCATGTCGACAACATCGCTTGCTTCGTAGCGCCGGGCCGCGTGCTGGTGGGAATGCCGGCGTCGCGAGCGCATCCCGATTTCGCGCCGGCCCGCGAAGCCGTCCGCCGCCTGACGGAGGCGCGCGACGCGCAGGGGCTCAGGATCGAGACCGTCGAAATCGAGCAGCCGCTGACGCCGCGCACGGACCGTAACGGCCGGCTGCTGCAGTCGAGCTATGTGAATTTCTACCTGCCCAATGGCGGCGTTGTGATGCCGTCCTTCGGCGATCCGAACGACGAAAAGGCCCGCGCCGTGATCGCCGCCTGCTTCCCCGGCCGCGACGTCCTGCAGATCGACGCGCTCGATATCGTGGAGGGCGGCGGCGGCATCCATTGCATCACCCAGCAGGAACCGGCATGAGCGACATGGTGGAGCACAGGGGCGGAGTGACCGAATGACGCTGGCATCGTCGAAGGCGGACGAATCCGGGACTACGGCAAAGATCTTCGGCTATTTCACGCCGCTGACGCTGCTGGTCTATCTGGTGATGCCGCACGGCTATCTGCTGGATTTCGCAACCTCCTACATGCTGAAGGACCAGCTCCACGCCAGCGCCACGGAGGTTTCGACCTTTCGGCTGCTGACCGCCATCCCGGTCTATCTCTCCGTTGTGTTCGGCCTGACGCGCGATCTGTGGAGCCCGCTCGGGATGCGCGACCGCGGCTATTTCCTGATCTTCGCGCCCGTCACCGCGGCGGTGTTCGCCTGGATGGCCTTTGCGCAGCTCACCTATACGGGCCTCTTCATCGGCATGCTGCTGGTGATGTTCTTCTGGCGCTTCGTCGCGGCCGGTCAATGGGCGTTGCTGGCGCTGGTCGGCCAGGAAAAGCTCATGTCGGGACGCCTGAGCGCGCTGTGGAACATCGTCGCCAGCATTCCCTATATCGCGGGGGCGCTGGCGTCGGGCTGGATCGCCGAGCACCTGCCGCCGCGCCAGACCTTCATCATGATGGCCGTCCTGTCGCTTCTGACGTTTTTCTTCGCCTTCTGGAAGCCGAAATCGGTGTTCGGCCATGCCTATGACCAGCCGCAGGCCAAGGGATCGGACCTGATCGGAGACATCAGGCGGCTGCTCGGCCATCGCGCGATCTATCCCGCCGTGCTGATCATGTTCATGTTCCAGTTCTCGCCGGGCTCGAACACGCCGCTGCAATTCTATCTGACCAACCAGCTTCACGCGTCCGATGCCGTCTATACCGATTATTACGCGATCTTCGCGGTGGCCTTCATTCCGGTCTTTTTCGTCTATGGCTGGCTCTGCAAGAGGATGTCCTTGCGGGCGCTGCTCTGGATCGGCACGATCATCACCATTCCGCAGATGATGCCGCTGGCCTTCGTGGATTCGGCGCAGACGGCGCTGTGGCTTGCCCTGCCCATCGGCATGATGGGCGGCGTGGCGGCCGGCGCCTATTACGATCTGGCGATGCGCTCCTGCCCGCCCGGCCTGCAGGGCACGCTGATGATGCTGGTCGACGGCATGTACCTGCTCTCCTATCGCGGCGGCGATCTGGTCGGCGCCAAAATCTACAGCAGCAGCCCGACGCATGGCTTCCTGTACTGCGCCCTGGCGACGACGGCGGTCTACGCGCTCATTCTTCCCGTGATCCTGCTCATCCCGAAGGATCTGATCGCGACCGCGGACGGCGAGGCCAATCCCCGGGTCGAGCAGGAGATGCTGGCCGAGATCGCCGCGACAAGTCCGACCTGAGAGATGCCATGCGCAGAATAACCCTCGCCGCCACCCAGTTCGCCTGTTCGTGGGACGCGCGCGCCAATATCGACAGGGCCAAATCGCTGGTGCGCGCCGCGGCGGCTGAGGGCGCCAATGTCGTGCTGATCCAGGAATTGTTCGAGACGCCTTATTTTTGCCAGGACCAGCTTGTCGATCATTTCAAGCTGGCGGCGCCGCTGGAAGGCAATCCGCTGATCGCGGAGATGTCGGAGCTGGCGAAGGAACTGGGCGTCGTACTGCCGGTCAGCTTTTTCGAGAAGGCGGGGCTGGCGCATTTCAATTCGCTGGCGATGGTGGACGCCGACGGCCGCGTCCTCGGCGTCTATCGCAAATCGCATATCCCCGACGGGCCGGGCTATCAGGAAAAGTACTATTTCACGCCGGGCGATACCGGCTTCAGGGTGTGGCCGACGCGCTTCGGCACGCTGGGCGCCGGCATCTGCTGGGACCAGTGGTTTCCGGAAAGCGCGCGCGCCATGGCGCTGATGGGCGCCGAGGTGCTGTTCTATCCCACCGCCATCGGCAGCGAGCTGCCGCCGGCGCCGCCGGTCGACAGCCGCGACCATTGGCGCCGCACGATGCAGGGCCACGCCGCCGCCAACATGGTTCCGCTGGTCACCTCCAACCGCATCGGCACCGAGACGGGCCAGGCCGGCGATATGACGTTCTACGGCTCGTCCTTCATCGCCGACGAAACCGGCGGAATCGTCGCCGAGCTCGGCCGCACGGGGGAGGGCATCGCACTGGCGACGTTCGACCTCGACGCGATCGCGCAAGCCCGCACCTCCTGGGGCCTCTTCCGCGACCGAAGGCCGGAACTCTACGGTGTCTTGGGCGGGCATGACGGCGCGCGCCGCTGAAGCCCGCGCCCTTTGCCCACCGCTTCGCCGCCGAATTTGGCGCGGACCTTGTCCATCGCCTGCTCGGCCTTAGCGCGCTTGCCGGCGCCCGCGTCGACCAGGTCGGCGGGATCGCAGTCGGCAGCCGGGCAGATGTTGTGCAGGCCGGCACCGAGCAGCCGGTAGGAAGTCCCGTCGGCCTCGCGTTTCAAGGCTTCGCGCGCCACACGGAAGATGCGGTCGGCGAGCTGGGTGGGGGCGTCGAGCGAGACGCTGCGGGTCCGGATCCTGAACACGGCGGTCTTCAGCTTCAGCGTCACGGTGCGGCCGCCCAGCGCCATCGCCTTGGCCCGGGCCGAGACGCGCTCGCATTGCCGCCAGAGGATATGTTCCAGCTCAGGCAGAGAGGAAATGTTGCTGTTGAAGGTGGTCTCCGACGAGATGCTCTTCATCTCGCCCGACGGATCGACAGCGCGCGTGTCCTCGGCATGCGCCAGACGATGCAGCCACGGTCCGGTGCTGCCATAGCGCCGCGCCAGGTCGCGCGGGTCGGCGTCCTGCAACTGGCCGATGCGCGTGATGCCGTCCCTGGCCAGCCGGGCCTGCAGCGCCGCGCCGGCGCCGCGGATCATGCCGACCGGCTTGTCGCGCAGGAACGCGACCGCCTCCTTCGCGCCGATCACCGCAAAGCCGCGCGGCTTGTCGAGTTCGCTGGCGAGCTTGGCCAGGAACTTGTTGCAGGAGAGTCCAATGGAGACGGTGATGCCGATTTCATCCTCGATACGCTTTGCAAGCGCGGCCATGGTTTTGGCCGGACTGCGGCCGTGCAGCTTCTCGGTGCCCGAGAGATCGAGATAGGCTTCGTCCAGCGACAGCGGCTCGACCAGCGGCGTCAG